>NZ_JBHWJJ010000049.1:0-49977 GCF_042732005.1 Streptomyces sp. NPDC059851
GAGAGCGTCGTCGCCCGCGGCCGGAGCCGCACGGCTGAGGGCCCGAACCCGAGCTCGAACGCGGGCTCGAACTCCAAGAAGCGCGCCGCGAACCGCGGCGGGCTCAAGCGTGCTTTTGCCACGCACTGGTACGCCTGGGCCATGGTCGCCCCGGTCGTGATCGTGCTCGGCGTCATCATCGGCTGGCCGCTGGTGCGCGGCATCTACCTGTCGCTGACCGACGCCAACGAGCGCAACGTCGCCCGTACGATCGGTGCCAACCACATCGAGGCCACGTACCAGTTCGTCGGGCTCGACAACTACGCGGCCGTGCTCGCCGACCCGGTGTTCATGCAGCGGCTGGTGTGGACGGTGGTGTGGACCGTCGCGTGCGTGTCCATCACCTTCGGGCTCGGTCTGGTGCTGGCGAACATGCTGAACCGGGAGTTCAAGGGCCGTGCCGTCTACCGGATGGCGCTCATCCTGCCCTGGGCCGTACCCGGCTTCGTCTCGGTCTTCGCCTGGCGGTTCCTCTTCAACCGCGACAACGGCATCCTCAACAAGCTCCTCGAAGGCGGCGGCATCGCAGCCGTCCCGTGGCTCGACGACCCGACGTGGGCCAAGGTCTCCGTCGTCGCCGTCAACGTCTGGCTCGGCATCCCCTTCATGATGGTCGCCCTCCTCGGCGGCCTCCAGTCCATCCCCGGCGAGCTCTACGAGGCCGCCGAGATGGACGGCGCCAGCACCTGGCAGCGCTTCCGGCACATCACCCTGCCCGGGCTGCGGTCGGTGAGCATGACCGTGGTCCTGCTCTCCACCATCTGGACCTTCAACATGTTCCCGGTGATCTTCCTGCTCACGCGGGGCGGGCCGGGCGACGCCACCGAGATCCTGGTCACCCAGGCCTTCCGGCAGGCGTTCGTGGCGAGCCCGCGCGACTTCGCCGGCTCCGCGACCTGGGGCGTGCTCATCCTCGCCCTCCTCATGATCTTCGCGCTGGTCTACCGACGGGCGCTGCGCAAGCAGGGAGAGGTGTGGTGACCGTGGCCACCTCCACGACCGACCGGTCCGCCGGTGTGCGCGAGCGCGGCAAGCGGTCGCCGCTCGCCTCCGTCGGACTGCACGCGACCCTCGTCGTCGCCTCCGTGATCGCCGTCTTCCCCGTGCTGTGGGTGCTCCTGACCTCCCTCAAGCCCGCGAAGCACGCGATCACCACCGACTTCGTCAAGGAACCCACCCTCGACAACTACCGCTACCTGGTGGAGCAGACCTCCTTCTTCACCTGGTTCGGCAACTCCGTGCTGGTGGCGGGCATCACGACCGTGCTCGGCGTGTTCATCGCCGCGACCACCGGGTACGCCGTCAGCCGGTTCAGGTTCCCGGGCATGAAGCCGCTCATGTGGACCCTGCTGATCACGCAGATGTTCCCCATGGCCATCCTGATCGTCCCGCTCTACAACCTCATGGGGCAGCTCGGGCTGCTGAACCAGCCCGTCGGTCTGATCATCACCTACCTGACGATCGCCGTGCCCTTCTGCGCCTGGATGATGAAGGGCTTCTTCGACACCATCCCGGCCGAGATCGACGAGTCGGGGCGCGTGGACGGACTCACGCCCTTCGGCACCTTCTGGCGGCTCATCCTGCCGCTGGCCCGGCCCGGCCTGGCCGTCACCGGCTTCTACTCGTTCATCACCGCCTGGGGCGAGGTCGCGTACGCCTCCGCGTTCATGGTCGGTGACGAGAACCTCACCCTCGCGGGCGGCCTGCAGACCTTCGTCACGCAGTACACCGCCAACTGGGGTCCGATGACGGCTGCCTCGGTCCTCATCGCCATCCCCGCTGCCATCTTCTTCGTCTTCGCCCAGCGTCACCTCGTCGCCGGGATGACGGCGGGCGCCACCAAGGGCTGACCACCCGCGCCCGCCCCGACACACCCCCGGCCCGAACCCAACCAAGGACGTCATGACCCAGCACCTCGCCGAAACGCTCACCACCGCCACCGGCACTGCGCCCGGCTGGTGGAGAGAAGCGGTGATCTACCAGGTCTATCCGCGCAGCTTCGCCGACTCCAACGGAGACGGCATGGGGGACCTCGAAGGCATCCGCAGCAGACTGCCCTACCTCAAGGAGCTGGGCGTCGACGCCGTCTGGCTCAGCCCGTTCTACGCCTCCCCGCAGGCCGACGCCGGCTACGACGTCGCCGACTACCGGGCCATCGACCCCATGTTCGGCACCCTGCACGACGCCGACGCCGTAATCCGCGAAGCCCACGGGCTGGGCCTGCGCATCATCGTCGACCTCGTCCCCAACCACTGCTCCGACCAGCACGAATGGTTCAAGCAGGCACTGCGGGAAGGGCCCGGGACGCCGCTGCGCGAACGCTTCCACTTCCGGCCCGGCCGGGGCGAGAACGGCGAGGAGCCGCCGAACGACTGGGAGTCCATCTTCGGCGGGCCGGCCTGGACCCGCGTCGAGGACGGGGAGTGGTACCTGCACCTGTTCGCTCCCGAGCAGCCCGACTTCAACTGGGACCACCCGGCCGTCCAGGACGAGTTCCGGTCCGTCCTGCGGTTCTGGCTCGACCTGGGCGTCGACGGCTTCCGCATCGACGTCGCGCACGGCCTGGTCAAGGCCCCCGGCCTGCCCGACCTCGGCCGCGACGAGCAGCTCAAGCTGCTCGGCAACCAGGTGCTGCCCTTCTTCGACCAGGACGGCGTCCACGAGATCTACCGCGCCTGGCGCAAGGTCCTCGACGAGTACGCCGGCGACCGCATCGGCGTCGCCGAGGCCTGGACCCCCACCGTCGGCCGCACCGCCCTCTACGTGCGCCACGACGAGCTGCACCAGGCGTTCAACTTCCACTACCTGACCACGGGCTGGGACGCGGACGCCCTGCGCGCCACCATCGACGACTCGCTCGACGCGATGCGCCCCGTCGGCGCCCCCAGCACCTGGGTGCTGTCCAACCACGACGTGGTCCGGCACGCCACCCGGTTCGGGGAGGGTGACGCGGAGGCCGGGCTGCGGCGGGCGCGCGCGGCCGCGCTGGTGATGCTGGCCCTGCCCGGGTCGGCGTACGTCTACCAGGGCGAGGAGCTCGGCCTGCCCGAGGTCACCGACCTGCCCGACGAAGTCCGCCAGGACCCGTCGTTCTTCAAGGAGAACGGGCAGGACGGCCTGCGCGACGGATGCCGTGTGCCGATCCCGTGGAGCGGCACCGAGGCCCCCTACGGCTTCGGGGAGGGCGGGAGCTGGCTGCCGCAGCCTGCGCAATGGGCTGCGCTGAGCGTGGAGGCGCAGACCGGCGACCCGAACTCGACGCTGGAGCTGTACCGCAGCGCGCTGCGGATCCGGCGGGAGAACCCCGACCTGGGGGCCGGTGACCGGGTCGAGTGGCTCCCGGCCCCCGAGGGCGTGCTGGCCTTCCGCCGGGGCGGGTTCGTCTGCACCGCTAACACCACCGGGGAGGCCGTCGCGCTGCCCGCGGCCGGGACCGTCCTGCTGGCCAGCGGCGGGCTCACCGAGCCCGGCGTACTGCCCGCCGACACGGCGGTGTGGTGGCAGGGGTGACCTCGCCGCTCCGGCTGACGGACATCGCCGCGCAGGCCCAGGTCAGCGAGGCGACCGTCAGCCGGGTCCTCAATGGCAAGGCGGGCGTCGCGGCCGGCACCCGGCACAAGGTGCTGGCCGCGATGGACCTGCTCGGCTACGAACGGCCCGTACGGCTGCGCAGGCGCAGCAACGGGCTCGTCGGGCTGCTCATACCCGAGCTCACCAACCCGATCTTCCCGGCCTTCGCCCAGGTCATCGAGCAGGCGCTGGCCGGCCACGGGTACACGCCGGTGCTGTGCACGCAGACGCCCGGCGGGGCCACGGAGGACGAGCTCGTCGAGCAGCTGGAGGAGCGCGGGGTCACGGGGATCGTCTTCCTGTCCGGGCTGCACGCGGACGGGTTGGCCGATCCCGCCCGGTACCAGCGGCTCAGCTCGCGCGGGGTGCCGTTCGTCATGATCAACGGGTTCAACGAGCACGTGAACGCCCCCTTTATATCCCCGGACGACCGGGCCGCCGCCGAGATGGCCGTACGGCACCTGGAGGACCTGGGGCACCGGAGGATCGGGCTGGCGATCGGGCCGACGCGCTACGTGCCGTCGGCCCGGAAGGAGCAGGGCTTCACCGCCGCCGTGCCCGACGCGGAGGCCGAGGGGCTCATCCAGCGCACCCTGTTCACCGTGGAGGGCGGGCATGCGGCCGGGGGCGCCCTGCTGGAGCGCGGCTGCACCGGCATCGTCTGCGGCAGCGACCCGATGGCGCTCGGCGTGATACGGGCCGTGCGGGAGCGGGGGCTGCGGGTGCCGGAGGACGTCTCGGTGGTGGGGTACGACGACTCGCCGCTGATCGCGTTCACGGACCCGCCGCTGACCACGGTGCGGCAGCCCGTGCGCGCCATGGCGACCGCCGCGGTCGGGGCGCTGCTGGAGGCGGTGGGCGGTACGCCCGTGCAGCGCACGGAGTACGTGTTCCAGCCGGAGCTGGTGGTCCGGGGGTCCACGGGGATGGCGCCGCGGGCGGACTGAGGCCCGGCTAGGGCCGGGCTGCACCACAAGTTCCCCTTGGTCGGGGGTAGATGGGCGGCCGGGATTTCCCGGCCGCCCATCGTCCTTTTCCCGGCCGCCGGCCAACGTGCGGGGCCCGGTGGCGAGATGGCCGGCAGGAAACAATTCTGCAATCTCTTGCGCAAGGTCTTGCAACGGTCTGGGGTGGGCCCCTACGGTCACTGCAATCCCCACACCTCTTCCGCCAGGAGGACCCCACATGTCTGTCAGAGCTGCCAGACCTGCCGGAGCGAGCGCCGCCGGGCTCTTCGCCGTCGCGGCTCTGGCCGCCGCCACCCTGACCGCGCAGGCCCCGCAGGCCAGTGCCGCGGCGCCCGGGGACAAGGACGTCACGGCCGTGCTGTTCGAGTGGCGGTTCGAGTCCGTGGCCCGGGCGTGCACGGAGACCCTGGGTCCGGCCGGATACGGGTACGTCCAGGTCTCGCCGCCGCAGGAGCACATCCAGGGGCCGCAGTGGTGGACCTCGTACCAGCCCGTCAGCTACAAGATCGCCGGTCGGCTCGGGGACCGGGCCGCGTTCAAGACGATGATCGACACGTGCCACGCGGCCGGGGTGAAGGTCGTCGCCGACTCCGTCATCAACCACATGGCGGCCGGTGACGGTGTGGGGACGGGGGGCAGCCCGTATACGAAGTACGGGTACTCCGGCACCTACTCCGGCGCCGACATGGACGACTGCCGGGCGGAGATCACCAACTACCAGGACCGCGGCAACGTGCAGAACTGCGAGCTCGTCCAGCTCGCCGACCTCGACACGGGCGAGGACTACGTACGCGGCCGGATCGCCGCTTACCTGAACGATCTGTTGTCGTTGGGGGTCGACGGGTTCCGGATCGACGCGGCCAAGCACATGCCGGCCGCCGACCTCGCCAACATCAAGTCGCGGCTGACCCGCCCCGGTGCGTACTGGAAGCAGGAGGCCATCCACGGGGCCGGCGAGGCGGTGTCGCCGAGCGAGTACCTCGGGAACGGTGACGTCCAGGAGTTCCGGTACGCGCGCGACCTGAAGCGCGTCTTCCAGGACGAGAAGCTCGCGTACCTGAAGAACTTCGGTGAGGGCTGGGGGTACATGGCCTCCGGGAGCGCCGGGGTGTTCGTGGACAACCACGACACCGAGCGGGTCGGCGACACGCTGAACTACAAGAACGGCGCCGACTACACCCTGGCGAGCGTCTTCATGCTGGCGTGGCCGTACGGCTCGCCCGATGTGCACTCCGGGTACGAGTGGACCGACAAGGACGCCGGTCCGCCGAACGGCGGGCAGGTCGCCGGGTGTTACCGCGACGGGTGGAAGTGCCAGCACGCCTGGCCGGAGATCTCCTCCATGGTCGCCTTCCGGAACGCGGCGCGCGGGCAGGCCGTGACCAACTGGTGGGACAACGGCAACGACCAGATCGCGTTCGGGCGGGGCAACAAGGCGTTCGTGGCCATCAACCACGAGGGCGCTGCTCTGACGCGGACCTTCCAGACCTCGCTGCCGGCCGGTGACTACTGCGACGTGCAGAGCGGAAGGAACGTTTCCGTCGGGGCGAACGGCACGTTCACCGCAACGCTGGGAAGCAACACGGCGCTCGCGATCCACGTGGGGGCGCCCGGTTGCGGGGGCGTTGCCGCTGCGGGCGCTTCGTTCGCGGTCAACGCCACCACCGTGGTCGGGCAGAACGTCTACGTCACCGGAGACCGTGCCGAGCTGGGGAACTGGAACCCCGCCGGCGCCGTGAAGCTCGACCCGTCCGCCTACCCCGTGTGGAAGCTCGACGTGACCCTTCCGCCCGGAACCGCGTTCTCGTACAAGTACGTCCGCAAGGACGCCGCCGGGAACGTGACCTGGGAGGGCGGTGCCAACCGCACCGCCACCGTTCCGGCGAGCAGCAAGGTCGTCCTGAACGACACCTGGCGCAACTGACGCCCCACAGACCAGGGCCGCCCGGCACCCCGCAAGGAACCCCGCCACCGCCGGGCGGCCCTCTTCACGTCACCAAGGAGAGCCGCCTTGATACGCCCTGCCGCAGGAGTCCTCGCCGCCGCCATGGCCGTGACGCTCCTGCCCGCCCTGCCCGCCGCGGCCGCCGCAAGACCCCCCGGGCCGCCGTCGGACGCCAAACTGGCCGCCGAGCCCGCGCGGCACGACCTCACGCGGGAGCAGTTCTACTTCGTGCTCCCGGACCGGTTCGCCAACGGCGACCCGCGCAACGATGCGGGAGGCCTCAGCGGCGGCCGGCTGCAGACCGGCCTGGACCCGACGGACAAGGGGTTCTACCAGGGTGGCGACCTCAAGGGGCTGACGGACCGGCTCGACTACATCAAGGGGCTGGGCACCACCGCCATCTGGATGGCGCCGATCTTCAAGAACCAGCCGGTGCAGGGCAAGGGCGATGACGTGTCCGCCGGCTACCACGGCTACTGGATCACCGACTTCACCCAGGTCGATCCGCACTTCGGGACCAACGCCGACCTCACGAAGCTCATCGACAAGGCGCACGCGAAGGGGATGAAGGTCTTCTTCGACGTCATCACCAACCACACGGCTGATGTCGTCGACTATCGCGAGCAGTCCTACTCGTACCTGTCGAAGGGAGCCTTTCCGTATCTGACGAAGGACGGCGTCGCCTTCGACGACGCGGACTACGCGGACGGGAAGAGGAAGTTTCCCGGTGTCGGCACTTCGTCCTTCCCGCGTACGCCGTTCGTGCCGGAGGGGAAGAAGAACCTCAAGGTGCCGGCGTGGCTCAACGATCCGACCATGTACCACAACCGGGGCGACTCCACCTTCGCCGGTGAATCCTCCGGGCAGGGCGACTTCTTCGGGCTCGACGACCTGTGGACCGAGCGGCCCGAGGTCGTCAGCGGCATGGAAAAGATCTACGAGAAGTGGGTCAAGGACTTCGGTGTCGACGGGTTTCGGATCGACACCGTCAAGCACGTGAACACCGAGTTCTGGACGCAGTGGGCCACTGCTCTGGACAAGTACGCCGCCAAGCAGGGGCGCAAGAACTTCTTCATGTTCGGAGAGGTCTACTCGGCGGACACGGCCGTCACCTCGCCGTACGTCACGCAGGGGCGGCTGGACGCCACGCTCGACTTCCCGCTGCAGGACGCGATCCGCGCGTACGCCTCCCAGGGCGCGGCGGCTGGCCGGCTGGCCGGTGTCCTCGCCGATGACTACCGGTACACGACGGACAAGGCCAATGCCTACGAGCAGGTCACGTTCCTCGGGAACCACGACATGGGACGGTTCGCCTCGTTCTTGAAGCAGGACCGGCCCGGGGCGAGTGAGCAGGAGCTACTGGACCGGAACCGGCTCGCCAACGAGCTGATGTTCTTCTCGCGTGGCAATCCCGTCGTCTATTCGGGTGACGAGCAGGGCTTCACCGGGGCGGGCGGCGACAAGGACGCCCGGCAGCCCCTCTTCGCCACGAAGATCGCCGATTATGTCGATGACGACCAGCTCGGGACCTCGCGCACGCACGCCAGTGACGCGTACGACCAGCAGCATCCGATCTACCGGCAGATCGCCGGGCTGTCCAAGCTGAGCCGGGAGCACCCGGCACTGCGGGACGGCATCCAGAGCGAGCGGCTGGCGGACGGTTCGGTCTACGCCTTCGCGCGGACCGACGCCCGCAGCCGCACCGAGTACCTGGTGGCCGCCAACAACGGCACCGGGTCGCGGACCGTAGAGATCGACGCCCCCGCCGGCGCCCAGTACCGCACCCTGTACGGCGGCACCGCGCTGATCCGCGCCTCCGCCGCCGGCAAGCTCACCGTCGTCGTGCCCGCCCTCGGTTCCGTGGTGCTGCGGGGCATCGAGCCCCTCGCCGTCGCCGCTTCCAAGCCCGCGCTGACCCTGAAGGCGCCCGCGGCCGGCGCTGCCGGAACCGTCGAAGTGTCGGCGGACGTCAGCGGCGGCGGGCTCAACCGGGTCGTGTTCGCCGCCCAGGTCGGCAACGGCCCGTGGCAGGTGCTCGGATCCGCCGACCACGCTCCGTACAAGGTCACCCAGCACGTGAACGCCCCGGCCGGAACACCGCTGCGGTACAAGGCCGTCGTCGTGGACTCCGCCGGGCGCACGGCCAGTGGCGGGGGCGAGTCCGTCGCCGGGCGGGTTCCGCCCGTGGGCGTGCCCACCGCCACCCAGCGCGACTATGCCGTCGTCCACTACCGGCGGGCCGACGGCGACTACACGAACTGGCGGCTCTACGCCTGGGGCGACATCGCCGAGGGGGAGGCCACGCCCTGGCCCGCCGGACACGACTTCGTCGGTCGTGACGCGTACGGCGCCTTCGCGTGGGTCAAGCTCAAGCCCGGCGCCTCGTCCATCGGCTACCTGGTCATCGACAAGGACGGCAACAAGGACGTCGCCGCCGACCGCACGCTGGACGTGACGCGTGCCGGAGAGGTCTGGCTGGAGCAGGGCAAGGAGGCCGCGCAGACCGAGCGGCCCGCCTACCCGCCGCAGGACCAGGGCAAGGCCGTGCTGCACTACAAGCGTGCCGACGGGGCCTACGACGGCTGGGGTCTGCACGTGTGGACCGGGGCCGCCAACCCGACCGACTGGTCCAAGCCGCTGATGCCCGCCCGGTTCGACGCCTACGGCGCTGTCTTCGAGGTCCCGCTCGCCGCGGGGGCCGGCTCGCTCAGCTACATCCTCCACAAGGGGGACGAGAAGGACCTGCCCGCCGACCAGTCGCTCGATCTGAAGGGGACCGGGCACGAGGTGTGGATGCTGGGCGGACAGGCCGCCCACCTGCTGCCGCAGCCCGCGGGCTCTGCTGCCGGGCTCGACCTCGGGAAGGCGCAGGCCGTCTGGATCGACCGGGACACCGTGGCGTGGAACGCACCCCCGGCGGCCGCCTCCGTACAGCTCCTCGCCTCCGGGGACGGGGCGATCAAGGCCGCGAACGGCACGCTGACCGGGGCGGCGCAGTGGCTGCGGCTCTCCCCGACCAAGCTCACCGACGCCCAGAAGCAGAAGTACCCGCACCTGGCCGCGTACGCCGCCTACAGCGTGGACGCGCGCGACCGGGGACGGGTGCGGGAGGCACTGAGGGGGCAGGTCGTCGCCTCGGCCAGGGCTGCCAACGGGGCCGTCCTCGCTGCCACGGGTGTGCAGCTCGCGGGGGTACTCGACGATCTGTACGCCACCCGGGCCGCGCTCGGGCCCGTGTTCAAGGACGGTCGGCCCACCCTGTCGGTGTGGGCGCCGACCGCCCGGAAGGTGGAGCTCGAACTCGACGGCCGCGTCCTGCCGATGCACCGCGATGAGGCCACCGGCGTCTGGTCGGCGCGCGGTGAGCGGTCCTGGGCCGGGAAGCCGTACCGGTACGCCGTGACGGTGTGGGCGCCCGGTGCCCGGCAGGTGGTCCGCAACCTGGTGACGGATCCGTACTCCACTGCGCTGACCACCGATTCCGCGGCGAGCCTCGTCGTGGACCTCGCGGACCCCAAGCTGGCTCCGGCCGGCTGGCGGCAGCTGCGCAAGCCCGCCGCCGTGCCCTTCACCTCGGCGCAGATCCAGGAACTCCACGTCCGGGACTTCTCCGTCGCCGACCCCACCAGCAAGCACCCCGGCCAGTACCTGGCCTTCACCGACGGCGACTCGGCCGGCATGCGCCACCTGCGCGGCCTCGCGGCTGCCGGGACCTCGTACGTCCACCTGCTCCCCGCCTTCGACATCGGCACCATCCCCGAGAAGCGGGAGGACCGTACCGAGCCCGCCTGCGACCTCAAGGTGTACGCGCCGGACTCGGACCAACAGCAGGCCTGTGTGGCTGCGGCGGCCGCGAAGGACTCCTACAACTGGGGCTACGACCCGCTGCACTACACCGTCCCGGAGGGCTCGTACGCGAGCGACCCGAACGGCACCGCCAGGACCGTCGAGTTCCGGAAGATGGTGCAGGCCCTGAACGGGGCCGGGCTGCGGACCGTCATGGACGTCGTCTACAACCACACCGTGGCGGCCGGACAGGACGGCAAGTCGGTCCTCGACCGGATCGTGCCCGGGTACTACCAGCGGCTGCTCGCCGACGGGAGCGTCGCCACGTCGACGTGCTGCGCCAACACGGCCCCCGAGAACGCCATGATGGGCCGCCTCGTGGTGGACTCCATCGTCACCTGGGCGAAGGAGTACAAGGTCGACGGCTTCCGCTTCGACCTGATGGGCCACCACCCGAAGGAGAACGTCCTCGCCGTGCGCAACGCCCTCGACGCGCTGACCGTCGAGAAGGACGGCGTGGACGGGAAGAAGATCATTCTGTACGGCGAGGGCTGGAACTTCGGAGAGGTCGCGAACGACGCCCGGTTCGTCCAGGCCACTCAGCTGAACATGGCCGGAACGGGGATCGCGACGTTCTCGGACCGCGCCCGTGACGCGGTGCGGGGCGGCGGCCCCTTCGACGAGGATCCGCGCGTCCAGGGCTTCGCCTCGGGGCTGTTCACGGCTCCGAACGGGTCCCCTGCCAACGGGACGGCCGCCGAGCAGCGGGCCCGGCTGCTGCACGACCAGGACCTGATCAAGGTCGGTCTGTCCGGGAACCTCGCCTCGTACACCTTCACCGACACCTCGGGGCGCCGGGTCAAGGGCTCCGAAGTGGACTACAACGGCGCCCCCGCCGGATACGCGGCCGCTCCCGGCGATGCCCTCGCCTACGCCGATGCGCACGACAACGAGACGCTCGCCGACGCCCTGACGTACAAGCTGCCCCAGGGCACTGCGGCTGCCGACCAGGCCCGCATGCAGGTGCTGGCGATGGGTGTCGCCGCGCTGTCCCAGGGGCCGGCGCTGTCACAGGCCGGGACGGACCTGCTCCGCTCGAAGTCCCTGGACCGGAACTCGTACGACAGCGGCGACTGGTTCAACGCGATCCACTGGGACTGCCGAGACGGCAACGGGTTCGGGCGGGGTCTGCCGCCGGCCGCCGACAACCGGTCCAAGTGGGTCTACGCCAAGCCGCTGCTGACCGGGCCCGCCCCGGGCTGCACCGAGATCAACGGCACCTCGGCCGCCTACCGGGACCTGCTGCGGATCCGGACCACCGAGCCGGCGTTCTCGCTGGCCACGGCCCAGCAGGTGCAGGACGCACTGGCCTTCCCGCTCTCGGGGAAGGACGAGACCCCCGGGGTCGTCACCATGACGCTGGGCCGCCTCGTCGTCGTCTTCAACGCCACGCCCGGCGCCCAGACCCAGCGGATCCCCGACCTCGCCGGAACCGGGTACGCCCTGCACCCCGTGCAGGCCGCCGGTTCCGACGCGGTCGTCAAGCAGTCCTCGTACGACGCGGAGAAGGGAGAGTTCCGCACCCCGGGCCGCACGATCGCGGTCTTCACACGACGCTGAGCCGGTCGAGCCGCTTCTCCAACAGGATCACCCCGTAGACGCGGCCGTCCTTCCCCTCTTTGTGGGGGAACTCCCCGACCACCCGGTAGCCCGCGTTCTGGTAGTACGCGAGCAGCCGGGGGTTGGTGGAGACGCAGTCCAGCCGCGCCCGCGGCAGACCGGAACCGGCTATCCGGCGCTCGGCGTGTTCGAGGATCCGCCGGCCGGTCCCCGCGGGCGCGGTCTTGCGTTCCACCATCAGCCGGTGCACGTAGCCGGCGACCGGAGGCTGCACGCCCCAGGCTTCCTCGTCCGACCACCACAGCTCGTACGCCCCGACGATCCGCCCCCCTTGGTCGCCCGCGAGCCACACCTCCCCGTCGCCCATCTTCTGCGTGAAGTGCGCGACGTCCTTCTCGCCGGGCTTCCACTGCTCGATCCCGTGCTTCTGCATCCACCGGGCGGCCTGGTCGTACAGGGCCACCAACGCGGCGGCGTCCTTCTCCACGGCCCGCCGGAACCGGATCCCGTCGTCATCAATGATCACGCGCGTATTATCACGCGATCATCGGTGCGGATCCGACGCCGGTTCCGGCGTGGTGGGGACCAGCAGGGCGAGGCGGCCCACCAGTTCGCCGAACGGGCCGTCGGCCGGCTCTCCCTCCAGGATCCGCACCATGATCTGGGCCATTTCCGTGTCGTACGAGGCGCTCACCGCGGCCAGCGCCGCGAAATCGTGCACCAGCTGCAACTCCAGTTCGGCGCGCGGGATCTCCCGGCTCTCCAGCCAGATCAGCGCCGTGGACTCCGCGAGCGACACCCACGACCGCACCACGAGCGCCAGGCGGGCGGGCGGCCTCTCGATGCCGAGGTGCGTGATGATCTGGTCGTACGCGGCCTGCCGGACCTCGTCGATCATCGCGTTGGTCCGGGTCGAGCCGACCGCCGGACCGCCGCGCATCAGCGCGGAGAAACCCGGCCCGTGGTCCTCGACGAACGCGAAGAACCGGCCCATCACGCGCAGCAGCCGCGCCCCGAGCGGACCCTCGTGCGGTTCCACGAACCGCTGCGCCAAGTCGTCCGCCGCGCGCCGCAGCGCGGCCTCGTACAGGCTCAACTTGCCGGGGAAGTAGTGGTAGACGAGCGGCCGGGATATGCCGGCGGCCGCCGCGATCTCGTCGATAGACACGTCGTCGGGAGACCTGTTGCTGAACAGCTCCAGAGCCACCCCGATCAGCTGCTGCCGCCGCTCCTCGACACCCATCCTGCGCCGCACCCCGGTTGTCATGCGGACACCCTACTTCGCCCCCGGGCAACCGGTCGTCCCCGGATGTCCCTCACATACCCGCAGGTCCGGGGCGGTCCTTACAGGTCGAGGAGCAGGCGGTCACCCCTCGCGCGGGAGACGCACAGGAGCATCGAGTCCTCCCGCTCCCCGTCCGTCAGGAGCTCGTCGCGGTGGTCCACCTCGCCCGCCAGGACCCGGTGTTGACAGGTCCCGCAGAAGCCCTGCCCGCAGGAGTACGGGGTGTCCGGCAGCACCCGGCGGACGGCCGCCAGGGCCGATTCGCCGGCCCCGACCTCGACCGTGCGGCCCGAGCGGGCGAGGTCCAGGGTGAAGGGCCGCGCCTCGGCCGGGGACGTGGACGTGGACGGAGCGAAACGCTCCAGGCGGACGGCCCTGGGGTCCGGAGCCGCGGCGAGGACGGCGGCCATCAGGGGCTCCGGGCCGCAGCAGTACACCAGGGCGTCCGGGGCGGCTGCGGAGAGCAGCCCGACCAGGTCGGGCAGGCCCGCCTCGTCCTTGGGGACCAGCGCGACGCGGTCCCCGTACCCGGCGAGTTCGGGCAGGAACGGCATCGAGGCGCGCGAGCGGCCCCCGTACAGCAGCGTCCAGTCCGCCCCGGCGGCGGTGGCGGAGCGGAGCATCGGCAGGATCGGCGTGATGCCGATGCCGCCCGCGACGAAGACGTACGAGGCCGCGGGCTCCAACCCGAAGCGGTTGCGCGGCGGGCGCAGTTCCAGCTCGGTGCCCTCGACGAGCCGGGCGTGGGCCTCGCGGGAGCCGCCGCGGCCGTCCTCGACCAGCCGGATCGCGAACGTGTAGCGCCCGGTGTCGGCCGGGTCCCCGCACAGGCTGTACTGGCGGACCAGGCCGGAGGGGAGGGTGACGTCGACGTGCGCGCCGGGCGCCCAGTCCGGCAGCTCGGGGGATTCCACGGTCAGCTGGACGACTCCGTGCGCCGGTTCGGTGCGCGACACGATCGGGGCGCGCAGGCGGCGGCGCGGCGAGTACCCGGAGATCGGGGTCTGAAGGGCCGGCAGCGGCCACAGGGGCGAACGGGATATGCGCCTGCGCAGGGCGCGCTTCGTCAGCCACGCGGCGCCCGCGAAGGCCGCGACGGTCAGGGCACGGCTGCTGCTCACGGCCGGACACCGCCGTTCGCGCCGGGGGAGGAGGCCAGGTAGGCGACGGCCTGGGCGGTGGAACCCTCCTGGGACGGGTGGTACGTGCGGGAGAGGTAGGTCGGGATCGACCTGAGCATCGCACCGGTGGACGGTAGGGTGCCCTGCTGCCCGGCCCGGAAGAACTGGCCGAACGAGGCCTTGGCGCCGGGCAGCTGCGGGTCGTGCTCCATGAAGAAGCGGGTGCCGCGCTGCCAGAGGAAGACGAGGGAGGCGAAGGCGGTGGCCCAGGTCCGGACCCGGCGGCGGTAGCTCCCGTCCACGTGCATGAACAGGTCGAAGGCCACCGAGCGGTGCTCGACCTCCTCCGCGCCGTGCCAGCGCAGCAGGTCGAGCATCATCGGGTCGGCGCCGCGCCGGTCCAACTCGTCCGCGTTCAACACCCAGTCGCCCAGGAACGCCGTGTAGTGCTCGATCGCCGCGATCATGGCGACGCGTTCCATGAGCCACCAGTGCCGTGCCCGGCCGGGCGGCAGGGTCCGGTCGCCGAGCAGCTTCTCGAAGAGCCAGTCCACCTGGGCGGTGTACGGGGTGGGGTCCAGGCCGAGCCGTTTGAGGTGGGGGAGCACCTCGTCGTGAGCGGCCGCGTGCATCGCCTCCTGGCCGATGAAGCCGATGACGTCCGCGCGGAGCCGCTCGTCCCTGATGTGGGGGAGCACCTGCTTGTAGACGTGCACGAACCAGCGCTCGCCGGCGGGCAGGAGCAGGTGGAGCACGTTGATGGTGTGCGTGGCGAAGGGGTCGCCCGGCAGCCAGTGGAGGGGGGTGCCCTCCCAGCCGAAGGACACGTTGCGCGCCTTGAGCTCTGTGCGTTCCGACGCCACGGGGGCGGGAGCGAGCGGCTTATTAGACATGGCGTCAATGTACTGAGGTGGTTCAGGGGTTGGGAATCCCTCCCGCCTCCGGTAGTCTTCTGTGTGACGCAGTGAATGTGCCGCGCAGGGGAATGCGGGTCGTCGTTCGCGTCATTCGTAGTAGTTCGCTGTCTTCTGTCCTGGGGGAACCATGCTCACCATCGCCGTCACCGGAGCCACCGGAGCCCAGGGCGGGGCCACCGCCCGCGCCCTGATCGGAGCGGGCCACCAGGTTCGCGCACTCACCCGCGACCCGGCCTCGCCCGCAGCGGACGCCCTGCGCCGCCTCGGCGCCGACGTCCGCCGCGCTGACTTCGACGACCGCGCATCGCTGGACGCCGCGCTCGCCGGGGCGGACTCGCTCTTCGCGGTCACCACCCCGTTCGGCACCGACACCGCCACCGAGACCCGGCAGGGCCGCACCCTCGTCGACGCCGCAGCGGACGCCCGCCTCGGGCACGTCGTGCTCACCTCCGCAGCCCACGCCGACCGCGGCACCGGCATCCCGCACTACGAGAGCAAGCACCTCGTGGAACAGCACCTGCGGGCGGCCGGAGTGCCCTGGACCGTGATCGCCCCGGCCGCATTCATGGACAACTACGCCACCGGCTGGACCCTCGACGGGCTGCGCGACGGCTCCTTCGCCTGGCCGATGCCCGCGGACCGGCCGCTCACCCTCATATCCGCCGCCGACATCGGCTCGTTCGCCGCGCTGGTCCTGCAGCGGCGCCCCGAATTCGCCGGCCGTCGTATCGACATGGCCTCCGACGAGCTCACCCCTGCCGGGATCGCGGAGGTCCTCGCAGCCGCCACCGGCCGCACGGTCACCCACCGGGAAGTGCCGCTCGACCAGGTCCGCAACTGGTCCGAGGACCTGGCGGCCATGTTCGCGTACTTCACCGCCGAAGGCCTCGACGTCGACACCGCCCGGCTGCGGCGCGACCACCCCGAGGTCGGCTGGCACACGTTCGCCGACTGGGCCGCAGACCAGGACTGGACCGCGCTCCTGTCCAGCTCCCCGGTAGGTGTGGTGCTGTGAGGGCCGCAGCACCACACCCCCTGGAGGCCGGCGGGGCCACGGGCCCGACGGCTACCGGGGTTGCTACCGAACCGAGGGGGCCCCACGGGCCTGAGGGAGTGTTCGGGCCCAGAGGGGGGTGCTCCTAGCCCAGGGAGCGGGCCTTCGTGCCGTCCGTGAGTTTGCCCGACAGCTCGACCTGGGCTCCTGCCGGCGCCTTCAGGGCCAGGCGGTTGCCCACCGCGGAGCCGTTCACACCACCGCCCGAGGCCGACAGCGACGCGAACTGCGTGCTGCCCGCCCCCAGGGTGTACCACTGGCCCGCCTTCGACTTCCACAGCACGCCCGCCAGCACCCGGGGCTCCCGCGGGCCGCAGGCCGGCGAGCCCTCCGCCTTGGCCACCTGCGCCGCCAGCGGTGCGCCCGGTGCCAGGAACTGGGCCTGGACCCGGTCCTGCACGCCCGCCCAGGTCTCCGCCCGCGTGCACAGCCACGTCGCCGTGCCCTCGCCCTCGGGCAGTTGCTGCTTGGCGTACGTCCACGCATTGACCGTACGGACCCCCGCCGACCGGACCGACGGCAGCAGGCAGGCGATCCGCGACCAGTCGCCGAGCTCCCCGCCCTCCGCGGCATCCCGCTCCGCGCCCGGCGCACCCGAGGTCAGCCGGGCCGGGGTCAGCTCGCCCAGGTCCGTCACCAGTCGGGTGGCGCCGTCGCCGGTCAGCGACAGTGCGTTCCAGCTGGTGCAGTTGCCGGCCGGAGCGGGGCTCGGCACCGGCGGGGTGACGCCGTCCGGGCCCAACTTCAACGGCACGGTGGCCTCGCCCGGCTTCAACAGGTCCCGCAGACCCACCCCCGCGGCCCAGGGCGCCGTCAGGTAGCGGACGTTGCCGTCGACCCTGCTCAGCACCAGCGCGGTGGCCGTCTCCGCCGACGCGCCGTCCGTACGGGCGAAGTCCAGGGCGGCGACCGAGGTCCCGGTGCGCGGCTCGGCGTACCGGACCACGCGCAGGCCGTCGTACAGCAGGACCACGACGGCCTGGTCGACGGTGCCCGCGAACAGCAGCTGCGGCGGACCCATCGGAGGTCCGGGCGGAGTGCCCGGCGTGGCGGAGGCCACGACCGACTTCCCGGGCCGCACCCACACGGCCAGCGCCCGGCGCAGCAGCTCCGTGTCGTCGATCCGGTCGCCGCGGGCCGGCCAGGTCGAGAAGCCCGTACGGGACGACGTACGCCACAGCGTGGGCGCGACCCGGACCAGCTCGGCCGGGTCCAGGGCCCGTTCCACGGCCGCGTTGCGCGCGTACGGCGGGGCCGCCGCACCGTCCTCGCCCCAGCCGCCGCCCGGAAGCGCGAGCAGCGCACCGCAGACGGCGAGGGCGGCCCCGGCTGCCAGTGCGGCCCGCCCGAGACGGCGGCGGCGCAGCAGGTCGGTGGGGCGCGCCTGCAGCACGCACGGATCGAACTCGGGGGAGGTGAACAGCGGGTCGTGCGCCGGGTCCCCGGACTCCGCGACCGCGGCCGCCGGGTCCGCCACCCCGGCAGCGGCGAGCACCCGCAGCACCTCCGACTCCGGCAGCCGCTCCAGCGCCCGCAGCGCGCAGGCGGCCCGGCCGGGCCCGTCGAGCGTGGCGAGCCACTGGTCCAGGGCCAGCTCCTCGGCCCCGCCGGACCGCGGGAACAGCCGCAGCCCCCACACCCGGGGCAGCAGCGCGGGCAGCCGGTACCGCCCGGGCAGCGCCCGGAAGGTCAGCGGAACCCCAGCCTCCAGGGCGGATCGGAGCACCTGGAGCCGGACGTACGCGTATCCGGCGCCGGGGGTGTCCCGGCCCGCGCCACCGCGGCGGTCGCCGCGCTGCCCGGGGACCCCCCGCCGCGCCCCGGCCGCGGCCTTCCCGCCGGACCGCCGCCCGCGCGGGAGCGCGCGCTGGGCCAGCGAGTGGGCGGTGAGCACGCGCCGGTGCCGGCCCAGGGAGGGCGGCAGCACCAGGTAGGCGAGCCGCACCAGCCGCGGGTAGTGCTCGACGATCGCGGCCTCGGCCTGCTCGACGTCGGGCGTCGCGGGAGACGGGGGGCGGGTGGCGGTGTCCGGCGCAGTCACGTTCAGCTGAACGAGCGAATGGCCGGATGGTCACCGCCCCCAGGTCACACGTTCGGGTCCAACCGCTTGCGGCGGGTTCGGCGGGTCGGGCCGTCTGCGTCAGGCCGTCAGGCGGGTGCGCAGGGCCTCGACCGTCACGTCGGAGACGCCGAGCCCCTCGCGCACGTACTTCTCCATCGAGCCGTACCGGGTGCGGACCTCGTCCAGTGCGGCTTCCAGGTACTCGGGGAACACCCCGATCAGCGCCAGGGCGATGTCCGGGTCGCCGCCGGCCATCGTGAAGCCCTCGATCATGCGGGCGAAGGCCTGCTTGACCGCCGGATTCACCGCCAGGTACTCGGCCATCAGGGTGTCGTCGTCCGCGCCGAGCAGCGCCAGGACGACGGTCGCGCCCCAGCCGGTGCGGTCCTTGCCGGCCGTGCAGTGGAACAGGACCGGGCCCGCCTCCGGAGCGGCGAGCTCGGTGAGCAGCATCCGGTACGCGGCCTGCGCGGAGGCGGTGTTCACGAACGCCCGGTACGTCTCCGCGAACAGCGCCTGGATCCTGCCGCCGCCCAGGTGCTCCTGCGCCACCACCGGGTCCGAGAGGAGGTCCTTCAGCTGGGCGGCCGCGGGCGCCTGCCCGGAGTTGAGCTTGTCCGCGAGGACATCGCCGATCAGGTGGCGCACGCCCGCGGGTATGCGGTCCGGGTGGTCGGCGCGCTCGGCGCCGGTGCGGAAGTCGATGATCGTGCGCAGGCCCAGCGCGGCCACGGCCGGGTCGGCGTCGATGTCGAGCCGGTCGAGCTGGCCCGAGCGCAGGACCAGGCCGTGGCGGACGGTGCGACCGCCGGCGAGCGGCGTTCCGCCGAGGTCGCGGAGGTTGGCGACGGTGGTGGAGGGGGTGGCGGTGGCGGTCATCGTGGCGGCTCCATCGGTCGGCGGGTGCGGGTGCGGGTCCGGGTGCGGGTCCGGGTCCGGGTCCGGGTTCGGGTGCTGGGGCGGGTGGGAGTGCGGGGGAGAGGACGTGTGGCGCAAAGTGGTGCCCCGAGTTCCGGAGCCATCGTTCCGAGTCATCCGATTTTCAGACGTTTCGTCCCGGATAGGTAATCGAAGGCGAGCGAGACCCCGACCCCCACACCCAGGGCCACGAGGTGCCCCGCGTCCGTGAAGGTCCGCCCCCGCCGCAGCAGCGGCTGCGCGGCCACCGCCAGCAGCCCGGCCCGGGCGGCCGTACGGACCCGGCCGCGCGGGAGCGCCGAGGTCAGCGCCCCGAGCACGGCGTTGAAGCCGTAGCTGGTGCCCACGTCCAGGGCCCGCCGGGTCTGCGGACCGGCCCGCCCGCGCAGCACCCCGTAGACGAGCAGCGTGGCCGAGACGTGCCCGAACAGGAACACCGCTGCCGTCCACCAGGCCCCGTACGCGTACTCCGCGTACCCGAGGACGGCCACCAGTAGCAGCGCGTACGGCAGCGGCATGGGTTCCTCCACCACGAGTGCGCTGCTCAGCAGCGTCTCCCAGCGCCCGGAGGAGAGGTTCTCGACATTGGTCGAACAGTCCCGCAGCACCTGCTCGCGCTCAGCCGGACCCAGCCGCTCCAGGGCGTACGCCCCGATCTGGACCCCGCCCGCGTACACCGCGCCGGCTATCGGCGGCCATGGCATCGGATTCACCCGTCCATGATCGGACACCGCCCTCGGGCGCGCCGAGCCGGGGCTGTGGCAACATGTTCCGGCCATGTCAGAAAGCCCCGCGCCGATACGCGCCGCACGAGCCGCGATGTTCGCTGCGGTGTGCACCGCTCTCGGTGCCGCGGGGCACGCGCACATGTCCGGCACGGACATCTCCCCGCTGGGCCTTCTGGGCGCCTTCGCCCTGACCGCCGGCCTCGCCTGGCTCGCCGCGGGCCGGCGCCGGGGGCCCGTAGGGATCAGCGCGGCGGTGCTCGCCGTGCAGGGGGTCATCCACCTGGTCTTCTCCGGGAGCCAGGCCGGGGGCCTGTCGGGGCACGCGGCCCACCACGCCGGACGGAACCCTTCGGAGCCCGCGCCCGGCCACCACCCCGTGGAAGCCGCACTGGGTGGTGTGGACGCGACCGCCATGACCGGCATGACCGACATGGCCGGTGTGACCGGTGTGACGGGTTGGACCGGTGCGCCGGGCGGGAACGCAGGGCCGGCCGACCTCGCCGCGATGGCCGGCAACGGCGCGCTCGGCATGACCATCGCCCACGTCCTCGCCGGGCTGCTCTGCGCCGTCTGGCTCGCCTGGGGCGAAGCCGCCGTCTTCCGGCTCGCCGCCATCCTCGGCGCCACCGCCCTGCTGGCGTCCCGCCCGCTCGCCCGCGCGCTCGCACTGGTGCGGGCCCGCGCCGCCCTGGTCCCGGTGCCGCGCCCACCCGTCCAGCGGCCCCCGTACGCACCCCCGCACAGGCTGCGCGGGGCCGTGCACGCCCACGCCCTCGTGCGCCGCGGCCCGCCCCGTCCGCGAAGCTCCCACGCCACGGCCCCCGGCCGTCCTGCCTGCGCCTGACCAGCGCACCTTCCGTCCCGCCGTCCCGGCGGGGCGAGCGGCGAGACCAGGGGCCGGTCCACCCCTGTCTTCGCCAACACCTAGGACGAGCATGTCTCTTGACGAGGCCCAAAGCACCCGTAGCCGGGACGCCGCCACCACCACCGAAGCGGGCTCCGCGCCCGAATCCGCCACCGGATCGCCCGAATCCGCCACCGGAGCGGCGGGATCCGCCACCGACACCGGAGCGGGCCCCGCGCCCGAATCCGCCCGGGGCGCCTCCGCCAAGCCCGGCACCTGGGCCGGGCTGCGGCCCCTGCTGCTGCGCATGCACTTCTACGCGGGCATCCTGATCGCCCCGCTGCTGTTCCTCGCCGCCGCCACCGGTCTCCTCTACGCCGGCTCCTGGCAGGCCGAGAAGATCATCTACGCCGACGAGCTGACCGTCGACCAGGTCGGCGAGAGCACGGTGCCGCTCAGCACCCAGGTCTCCGCGGCCAAGGCCGCCGAGCCCGGCGGCAAGGTCGTCGCCGTCTGGCCCGCGCCCGACGCCGAGGCGACCACCCGCGTGATCATGGAGGCCCCGGGCCTGGCCGAGGGCCAGACCCGCACCGCCTTCGTCGACCCGTATACGGCCCACGTCAACGGAGTGCTGACCACCTCCGGTGACGCGCTGCCGCTGCGCGCCTGGCTCAGCGAGTTCCACGCCAGCCTCCAGCTGGGCGAGTTCGGCCGGAACTACAGCGAACTCGCCGCGAGCTGGCTGTGGGTGGTCGCCCTCGGCGGCCTCGCCCTCTGGATCGGCCGCCGCCGCTCCCGCAAGGCACAGCTCGTCCTGCCCGACCGCAAGGCCACCGGCCGCCGCAAGACCCTTTCCTGGCACGGCGCCGTCGGCCTGTGGGCCGTCGCCGGGCTCGTCGCCCTCTCCGTCACCGGCCTGACCTGGTCGAAGTACGCCGGCGAGAACATCGGCCAGCTCCAGGACCGCCTCGGCGGCGCCACCCCGACGGTCTCCGCCGCCCTCACCCCTGGCGGCTCGGGCGCCGGCGGCGCCGGCGGCGAGCACGCCGGCCACGTCATGACCGAGGACATGGAGATGCCCCCGGCCACGCCCACCGCCGACATCGGCATCGACAAGGCCGTGGCCGCCGCCCGCGCCGCGGGCGCCACCGAGGACCTCCAGGTCACTCTCCCCGCCAAGGGCAAGGGGTACGTGGTCAAGGAGAAGGACAAGGCGTTCCCGGTCAACCTGGACACCGTCGCCATCAACCCCGCCGACGGCCGCGTCCTCGACGTGCTGTACTTCTCCGACTACCCCCTCCTCGCCAAGCTGACGCGGTTCGGCATCGACCTGCACATGGGCCAGACCTTCGGGCTCGCCAACCAGATCGCGCTCGCCGCCCTCGCCGTCGCCCTGATGTTCCTGGTCTTCTGGGGCTACCGGATGTGGTGGCTGCGCCGGCCCACCAAGGACCGCACGCTGTCCGTCGGCCGCGCCCAGCCGCGCGGGGCCTGGCGGAAGGTGCCGGTGGGCATGTTGCTGCCGCTCGCCGCGGTGACCGCGGTGGTCGGGTGGTTCGTACCGCTGCTCGGCATGAGCCTCGTCGCGTTCCTCGCGGTCGACCTGGTGCTGGGGGCGGTCGCGGTGCGCCGCGCCAAGACGGCCGGCTGACCGGCGGCTTGCGGCTGGTGGCCGGCTGACCGCCCGGCCACGGCTTCGAAGAGCCCGGTGGGCCCGTATTCCGCAGGGGGGAGTACGGGCCCACTGTCGTGCCCGGGGGCGTGGCTCAAGGGGCGTACTTGTAGCCCACCCGGCGGACCGTCCGGATCGCGTCCCGGTGGGCGGCGCCCAGCTTGCGGCGCAGGCGGGCGACGTGGACGTCCACGGTCCGGCCGTCGCCCACGTGGCCGTACCCCCAGACCGTGGTCACCAGCTGGTCCCGGGTGTGCACCCGGTGCGGATGCGCGACCAGGTGCGCCAGTAGCTCGAATTCCAGGTAGGTGAGGTCCAGGACCCGGCCGTCGACCTCGGCGGTGCGTCGCGCCGCGTCGATGCGGACGAGGCCGTCCCCGGCGGTGGAGACCGGGGAGTCGGGGGCCGGGGCGGGGACGGCCTGCGGGGCGATGGAGAAAGGAGGCTGCTGGTCGGCCGGTACGAGCACCAGGTAGCCGACCATCGGCGGCCGCCCCGGCAGCACGGGCAGTGCGTGCTGCGGCGCGGGCAGCCACGTGGCGCCGGGCGGGAGCAGGTCGGCCACGCGGGCGACCTCGTCCGGAGCCACGGCCCGCAACCGGTGCCGCGGGGCGGAGGGGGCAGGGGAAGGGGGCGGGAGGGTGGCGGTCGCAGCGGAGGCGGCGGACGTCAGGGACCGGGAGCGGGAGTGGGTCTGGGACATGGGTGGTCGGCTCTTTCACGCGAAGTGGTCGGCAGGAGACGTGCGTGCGTCGTACGTACGTCCTCGTTGCACCGCGCAGACCGAAGGCCTCGGGGGAGGTGTGCTGTGGTCGATCCCGGGAGGCTTTAGAGGGCCGGCGCGTTCGTCGCGCGGCAACACACCCGGTCGAAGTCATGATCCTGACGGGACGGCCAGAACGGCTCGAGGTCGCTGCGACCGGTCGAGGTGTGTGAAGGGCTGGCCATGCGCCCATTGAAGCAGATGCCTTCGGCCCCGGGCAGGGTCCGTCTCAACTCGTGGAGCGGAATCTCAAATTCAGCGATCAAGGCCCCGTCGACGCCGAGATGAGCGGGTCGGATGACCTGGATGGCCTGGATGGCCTGGATGAGCCGGATGAGCCGGATGTCGAACCGACGTTCCGTCACGGGAGTTCCGCCGTGCGGCAGTCAGGCACCCCCACGTACGCGTGTGCCCGTCGGGCCGCAGGGCGGCCCGACGGGCACGGCGGGGTGGATTCAGACCAGGCCGGCCTTCTCCAGACCGGTGCAGCAGGTGTCCGTGATCAGGCGGGTCACGACGTACGGGTCCACGTTCGCGTTCGGGCGGCGGTCCTCGATGTAGCCCTTGCCGTCCTTCTCCACCTGCCACGGGATGCGGACCGAAGCGCCGCGGTCGGAGACGCCGTAGCTGAACTCGTTCCACGGGGCGGTCTCGTGCAGCCCCGTCAGGCGCTCGTCGATGCCCGCGCCGTAGTTCTTGACGTGGTCCAGCGGCTTGCTGCCCTCACCGAGCGCCTCGCACGCCGCGATGATCGCGCGGTAGTCCTCGCGCATCGCCTTCGTGGAGAAGTTGGTGTGCGCACCGGCGCCGTTCCAGTCGCCCTTCACCGGCTTCGGGTTCAGCGTCGCGGAGACGTTGAACTCCTCGGCGGTGCGGTACAGCAGCCAGCGCGCGACCCACAGCTGGTCCGCGACCTCCAGCGGGCCGAGCGGGCCCACCTGGAACTCCCACTGACCGGGCATGACCTCGGCGTTGATGCCGGAGATGTCCAGGCCAGCCGCCAGGCAGTGGTCGAGGTGCTTCTCCACGATCTCGCGGCCGAAGATCTCGTCCGAGCCGACACCGCAGTAGTAGCCGCCCTGCGCGGCCGGGAACCCGCCGACCGGGAAGCCCAGCGGGCGCTGGCCGTCGAAGAAGGTGTACTCCTGCTCGATGCCGAAGATCGCCTCCTGGGCGGCGAACTTCTCGGCGACCGGGCGGAGCAGCGCGCGGGTGTTGGACTCGTGCGGGGTCATGTCGATGTTCAGGACCTCGCAGAGCACGAGCACGTTGTTCCCGCCGCGGATCGGGTCCGGGCAGGAGAACACCGGCTGCAGGACCCGGTCGGACGCGTGGCCCTCGGCCTGGTTGGTGCTCGATCCGTCGAAGCCCCAGATCGGCAGCTCGGCGCCGTCGGCGAGGATTTTCGTCTTGGAGCGCAGCTTGGCCGTCGGCTCGGTGCCGTCGATCCAGATGTACTCAGCCTTGTAGCTCACGGGCCCCATCCTTACGGTGCGTCGCTCCGGCGCAGACTCTGCGGGTGCTGCGGGTGCTGCGGTGTGTGGTCCTGCTCGTGCGGTGTAGTGCGGTGTAGACCGCAGCGTGCCCGGTGGCCATTTCTCTGCCGTTGCCCATGTGTGAACCTCGTGTTACCGGGGTTTGCACCGCTGGTCGGGCGGCTTGTGCGGGTTGCGGTCAGCGGGCCCGGCCGGGTGGGGCAGACTGGGCGGGTGAGCAGTTCGTACGATTTCACCTCCGCAGGCGGCCCCGCGGAACCCATCCGTCCGCCCGCCGTCGACCGGCCCCGCGTGGGACTCCTGGGCACCGGCCCCTGGGCCCGCCGCACCCACGCCCCCGCACTTGCCGCTCACGCCGGCTCCGAGTTCGCGGGCGTGTGGGGCCGCCGGCCCGAAGCCGCCGCCGAGCTGGCCGACGCCTACGGCGTGAAGGTGTACGACGACCCCGACGCCCTCTTCGCCGACTGCGACGTCGCCGCCTTCGCCCTCCCGCCCGACGTTCAGGCCCCCCTCGCCGTACGCGCCGCCGCGGCCGGCTGCGGACTGCTGCTCGACAAGCCCGTCGCCACGACCGTCGAGGAGGCGCGGGCCGTCGCCGACGCCGCCGACCGGCACGGCGTCGCCTCCGTCGTCTTCCTCACCCTCCGCTTCGCCGAGCCCGCCGCGGGCTGGGTCGAGGAACAGGCCCGCCGCACCGGCTGGTTCACCGCCGCCGCCCACTGGCTCGGCGCCGTGTTCCCGCCCGACGGTGCACCCAGCGCCTACGCCGACTCGCCCTGGCGCAAGGCCAAGGGCGGGCTGTGGGACGTCGGCCCCCACGCGTTGTCCGTACTGCTCCCGGTCCTGGGCGACGTCACCTCCGTCACCGCCGCCCGCGGGCCCTCCGACGTGGTCCAGTTGGCCCTGCGCCACACCTCGGGCGCCGCGAGCACCGCCGTGCTCAGCCTGGGGGCGCCCGTTGCGGCAGCCGGGGTCGGGCTGGAGGTGCGCGGGGCCGAGGGGGTCTACTCGCTGCCCAACTGGACCGACGTACCGGGCGCGTACGGGCGGGCGCTGGACGCGCTGCTCACCGCCGCCCGGACCGGCGTACCGGACCCGCGCGACGCGCGGTTCGCGGCCCGGCTGACGGAGATCCTGGCGGAGGCGGAGGGACAGCTGGGGGCGTGAGCGGCTGAGCGGAGCCGGCCCTGGCCCCCGGACGCCGGAGCCGCGTCAGGTCAGGACGACGACCTTGTGCATGCCCCTGATCGCGTCCGGGAGCCCGGCCTTCCCGTCCGGGGCGAAGCAGGCGATCAGGTACGTACCCGGGGGCAGGTTCCGCATCTCCAGCAGCACGGAGCGGCCGGGGGAGATGACGCCGAGACCCACGGGCCGCCCGGTGTAGGGCAGCGGGCCGGGCGCGGTGCGGTCGAAGACCGCCTGGATCTGGGCGTCCGTGGTGCCGGGTGCGACGGGCTGTATCCCCACCTCGTGCAACTCCTGCGAGGCGTTGTGCACCAGGACGGTGTCCCCCGTCCGGTTCAGGCCGTGGACGTCGAAGCGGGGGCCGTCCGGGGTGTCCCGCGCGAGCACGAAACCGTCGGGGAAGCCCGTCGGCCTGCCGGGCCGCTGGTTGCCGTGCAGCCGCAGCGTCCGGGTGATCGGGTGCGCCGGGTCCTGGAGGAAGGCGCTGAAGTCCAGGAGGACGACTTCGCCCGCGGTGATCGGAGTGGTGAACGTCTCCGACACCGACGCCGTGACCTGGGCCCCGCCGAACATCTCCGCCTCGTCGCGCACCGCCAGCATGCCCTCGGCGGTGGGGATCGGCTTGCGGCTGACGGCCTTGGCGAGATCGGCCAGCACCTGGTCCACGGTCACGCCGGGGTGCGGCCGGAAGGCCTGCAGGAAGCGCCCGTTCGAGTCATCGGTCGTGACGCTGAACGACACCAGGCCCGCCGGCGCGGACTCCGGCGCCTCGATGCCGGACCCGGTGATCTTCACGTCGATCGGCTTCGGCGCACGTCGGTCGAGGCCCGCGGGGACGGCCTGTGCCTGGAGGGTGGTGTGATCGGCCGGGGCGGCGACGGCCGGACCGCCGAGGGACGTGGCGAGGACGAGAGCGGCTAAGGCCGCCGCTCGCCCCACGTGCTTGAGCAGTGCGGTACGCATGGGTCTCCTGTTCGTGGAACGGGCCCCCGAACCAGAGCACCTTCGGAATCCGGGCGGCGACAGCCATGCACACTACGGTCGGGACCGAAATCCGCGGTCTGAAAAGTGACTTATTTGATCACGGCGTTGGCCGCGATGATGACCACCCCGATGGCGGAGTCCGCGGCCCCGATCAGGAGTGAGGAACGGAGCCGGTAGCCCACCCGCAGCGCCACGAAAGAGCCCCAGCCGAACAGCAGCGCTGTGTTGAGGCAGAGGCCGACGGTGGTCACCACGGGGGCGTCCCAGTGGGCGAACCCGGCGATGACGAGAAGGGCCACGGTGGGCAACGTGGCCGCGATCAGCGGCCACTCGTGCAGCACCTCCCGCACCAGCATGCGCCACCGGTGCCCTGCGGAGCCGGGCTGGTGACCGGCCATGTGGTGCGCGTACCCGTGCGCCAGGGCCGCGGCGGCGGCGGTCACGAACACCCAAACGGCGTCCTGGAACGGGGTGTACTCGGCACCCTTCTCGTCGAGCGCAGCCAACAGCCCGGCCGCGAGCACGGTCCCGTACACCCCGCAGAACATCCAGTCGGCCCCGCGGTGGGGTGGGGTGAGGGGAATCCGGGGGGCTCGCGGGGTGTGGGGGGTGTCCGGGTTGTTCGGGTCGTGACGACTGGCGGGGTGGTCGTGGCGGTGGGGGGTCAAGACTGCTCCGTCCTTTTGCTGCGCTATGTCCCTTCTGTTGGGGTTACAGCCTACGAGGTCGGTGCGTGAGGACGGGATGAGGAAGCGCGGGGGCGGGAGCGAACCCGCGGTGGACCCTGCGCAGGGGCTGCGATGAGCCGGATGCCCGCCGAAGGTGCCCGCCTGCCGGCCCCCGCCCAGCCCTCCACCCCACTCCCCGGCTGATCACACCACCCCCCTCACCACTTCCTTCACCACCCCGACCAGCGCCTCCACCGCTCTGCCGAAGGCCGCCTCCGGGGGTGCGGCGTAGCCGACCACCAGGCCTTCGCGGGGCGGGGTCGGGGCCGTCGGATGGTGGTAGGCCGACAGGCCGTCCAGGGAGAGGCCCGCTGCGCGGGCCGCCGCCAGGGCGGCCTGCTCCGTCCCCGGTGGGAGGTCCACCACGGCGTGCAGCCCCGCGGAGATGCCGGTTACCCGGACGTCCGGAACGCGGGACGCCAAGGCTTCGACGAGACGGTCCCGGCGGGCGCGGTAGCGCTGGCGCATGCGCCGGACGTGGCGGTCGTACGCACCGCATTCGATGAAGTCGGCCAGCGCCAGCTGGTCCAGGGCGCTGGCCCAGGACTCCCGCTGCCCCTTCGCCGCGAGCACCTGCCCGACCATGTCGTCCGGCAGGACCAGCCAGCCGAGACGGACCGCGGGGGACAGGGACTTGCTGAGGGAGCCCGCATAGACCACGTGCCCGGGGTCCAGCCCCTGGACGGCGCCGACCGGCTTGCGGTCGTACCGGAACTCGCCGTCGTAGTCGTCCTCCACGATCAGTGTGCCCGTGGTGCGGGCCCACTCCACGGCCGCGGCCCGCCGTGCCGGTAGCAGCCGGGCACCCGTCGGGAACTGGTGGGCGGGGGTGAGGAGCAGGGTGCGGGCCCCGGCCGGCACGAGGTCGGTGCGGGCGCCGTCCACGTCCACCGGTACGGGATGCGGGCGCACCCCGGCGGCGTCGAGGATGCCGTGGTGGAAGGGCAGCCCGTACTCCTCCACGGCCCAATCGCGGGGCCGCAGCGAAGCGAGGAGGCGCAGGCCGTTGGCGAAGCCGGAACAGACGACGATGTTCCCCGGGCCGGTACGCACCCCCCGCGCCCGGGACAGATATGCGGCCAGTGCCCGCCGCAGCTCCGGGCGGCCCTGCGGGTCCCCCGGGCCGAAGGCCTCGGTGGGGGCCTGGGCGAGGGCCCGCCGGGCGCTGGTGGACCAGGCTCCCCGCGGGAAGGCCGCGGGGTCCGGCTTGCCCTGGAGCAGGTCGTGGAGGGGTCCCTCGGGGGCGGGCGCGGCCGGGGCGGTCGGCTCGTCGGTGGTGGCCACCCCCTCGGCGACGCGGGTGCCGGAGCCCTGCCGGGCCGTGAACCAGCCCTCGGCGACGAGTTCCGCGTACGCGTCGGCGACTGCGTTGCGGGCCAGCCCGAGGTCGGCGGCGAGGGCCCGGTAGGGCGGCAGTCGGGTCCCGCCGGCGAGCCGGCCGCTGCGGACGGCTTCGCGGAGGGCCTGGGCGAGGACGGTGCGGCGGGCGCCGTGTGGGGGGAGCTCCAGATGCAGGTCGGCGCCGCCACCCGGGCCGGGGGCGGCCCGGGTGTCCCCGCGCGGGACGGTGTCGCTGTCGTCGGACGTCATACCGGGGAGGGTAAGCGGCGCCGGCCCCCGGGCCGTTGGCGTCGGCGTTGGCGTCGGCGGCGGCGCTGGCGCAGGGCAACCCGGCGGCGGCCAGGTGGGGGGAGCCGCTCGACCCGTCGGCGTGTCAGCCGGTCCGTCAACCGACCGGCCCGTCAACCGACCGGCCCGTCAGCCGGTGGTGTCCCGTTCAGGGGCGGCGGGAGAGGGCCTCGCGGACCGCTTCCTCCGAGCGGGCGACGACTGCCGTGCCGTCGTCGGCGGTGATGATGGGGCGTTGGATGAGCTTCGGGTGCGCGGCCAGGTGCGCGATCCAGCGGGCCCGGGCCTCTTCGGTCTCCTCGCGCGGGAGGTCGCGCACGCCGGTCTCCTTCGCAAGGGGGTCCGAGGTGCGGGTGATGTCCCACGGCTCCAGGCCGAGCCGGTCCAGGACCGCGCGGATCTCGGCCTCGGACGGTACGTCCTCCAGGTAGCGGCGCACCGTGTATTCGGCGCCTTCCGCGTCGAGCAACGTCAGCGCGCTGCGGCACTTCGAGCAGGCGGGGTTGATCCAGATTTCCATGGCGTCCAGCCTAGTCAGAGCCCGTCTGGCCAGGGGCTTCTGTCAGTGCCCCCCGGTAAAATCGAGGGAGTACGACAGGAAGCCAACTACCGTTTGGGAGGCTGTAGATGGCCACTGCCAAGACGCTTCGGCCCGTCAAGAAGAAGCCGCTGCCCGCGGGGCTCCCCCGGGAGTGGTACGAGAGCCACAACCGCCGGCTGAAGGCGATGCGGCTGGCGATATCCCTGCTCGACTCGGGTACGTACGACGCGCGGCGCGCCACCAACCGGAAGATCCGCTCGGTGGCGGTGCGGACGGGGATCCACCGGCCGTCGAACACGACGTGCAGGCTGGTGCGTGCGTACATCGTGAGCAACGCGAGCTGACCCCTCGCCCCGCACGGCGGTTCCCCCGCCGTTGCGGTGCCGGGTCCTGCCGGAGCGGACCACGCCGGCAGGACCCACCCGCTCATTTCTCGTCGAAGACGATCTCCTCGGCATGGTGGGTCATCCGTACGGTGTGGCCGTTGCTGATCTCCACGATGTGCTGCAGGCCGGTGAGCTGCTTCGGGCGCTGCGGGATGCGGTAGGTGTCTGCGGCACCGGCCAGGAAGGCCGGGAAGCAGGCCAGCGACGGGTCCTCGGGGTTGAGGTCCAGGTAGTCCTTCAGCCGGCGGAACAGCTTCGGGAGGATCACCGCGCCGTTGCGGGCCGTGAGCGAGGACATTCCGGTGATCTTCGCCCCGGTGAGGGTCACGTCCGCCGCCCACAGCCCCCGCCCTTCGGGGGTGGTGGCCGCCCTCGCGGCCTGGGCGGCGTCGGAGAAGACCCCGCGCATGAAGCCGGGCAGGCCGGTGTAGAAGGTCGGGTAGGCCAGGCCGGACGCCACGAGGTGGTAGTTGGCGGTCTTCTTCAGCTGCTTCTCGCTGACGTCGATCCAGTAGCCGCTGTACGCGGGCGGGACGCGGCGGCCGACCAGGGCCACGCAGCGGCCGTGGGCGTCGGTGCCCCGGGTGAGGATGTAGCCGGGGACCTGTTCGGGGACGGTGGTGACGGTTTCGTCGTCGTGGCGCTGGACGTGGGTGAAGCCGAGCCAGCCCAGCAGCTCGTCCGCGGCCCGGTGGGCGAACTCGAGCGGCTGGTGCTGCTCCTGTTCGCCGACCCCGTAGTGGGTCTCCAGCGCGTCGACCCCTTCGAGTCGTACGGGGGCGCGGCCGTCGGCGCCGGGCAGGATCCGCGTGCATCCCGGCACGAGCCTCCACTCGGCCACGTCGTCGGGGATGAAGGGGAGGGTGTCGCCGTCCGGCCGGGCACCGCCGGACACCTTGAACGTTCCTCGGATCAGAAGCATGGACATGGCGACTCCCACGGGCGGTCGGGGCGGGGTCGGAGGCAGGGGCGGGGCGGTGCCAGTGGCGGGGCGGGGGCGGGGCGGGACCTACGGGCCGCGTTCCGTCACCGTACGCAATCGTCGGCCGCGCGCTGATGACGCACGGTGCGCGCCCCGGCGAATCTAGGGATGCTTCCTGTCCGGCTGCGACCGCCGTTCGAGCGACAGGACCAGCAGCGCCACGTCGTCGCCCGGCCCGCCCCCGGTGAAGGCCACCAGGTCCTGCCACAGGGCGCCGACCAACCCGGCCGGGTCCGCTGGCCCGGGCGCCGCCACCACCGGGACGCGGGTGGCCAGGGGGTAGAAGAACCCGGACGTGTCACGGGCCTCCGTGACCCCGTCGGTGTAGGTGAGCAGCCGGTCGCCGGGCAGCAGCGGGACGCCCGTCACCGCGGTGTCCTCCGGGGTGGTGAGCCCGAGCCCCAGCGGCGGGCCCGGCTCCACGGCCACCTCCGACACCCCCGGCCCGCGCAGCAGCAGCGCCGGTGGGTGCCCGCACGAGACGATCCGTACGAGGTCCAGCCCCGGCGGGAACTCCAGGAGCAGGGCCGTCGCGAACAGCTCTGGATGCCCGAGCCCGAACGAGGACTCCGCCGGGCCGGCCGACCCGGCCGACCCGCCCCCACCGGGTGCGCCGAGACCGCCCGGAGCGCCCGGAGCGCCCGTAGCGCCCGGAGCGCCGGGCGGGCCCGCGGTGCCCTCCGCGCCGCCAGGCGGGTCCTCCGCGCCGCCCCGGCCCGCCGAGGCCCCGGGATCCAGTGACCCCGCGGGCGGGGCGGGCTGCGCCGGGTCCGCCGCGTCCGCCTGGAGCCTGCGGTCCAGCCGGGCGGCGACCTCCGTGAGCTGCGCGTCGTCCAGTACTCCCTCGCGGAACGCGCCGAGCAGCGCCGCGACCGTGCCGACCGCCGCGAGCCCGTGCCCCTGCACGTCGCCGACCAGGGCACGCACCCCGTACGGCCCGGCCCGTACGTCGTACAGGTCACCGCCGACCAGGGTGCCGCGTTGCGCCGCCCGGTACAGCCCGGCGCAGCGCACCGGGCCGACGCGTTCCGGCACCGGCGGCAGGACGGCGAGCTGGGCCGCCTCCGCGACGGTCCGTACGTTGACCAGCTGAGTGTCCCGACGCCGCCGGACCCAGGCGATCACCACGCTGAGCAGCCCGACCGCGGCCACCGTGGCCAGGTCGGTGCCGCGCGGGTGTGCGCCGACGCCGGCCCACGGCAGCCCGAGCAGCACGAGCACCATCCCCGCGAAGACGGCGGTGCCGGCGGCTCCGTACGCGAACGCGGCCACCGGGGGCAGGCCCGCCAGGAAGAAGCCCAGCTCGACGTCGTCGGGGGTGAGCCGCTGCGCGAGCACCAGTACCACCAGCGCCACCACGGGTGCGACCCGGGCCCAGCGCGGCGGCGGTTCCCCGCGCAGCCAGCCCGGCTCCTGACGGCGCCGGCGTCTCACCCCTCTCACCCCTCCACCCTGGTACGGGGCTCCGGGCCGCGCACCCCGGACGGTCCGCCGGGTGGCCACGGGACGCCCCGGAACGGACAGTGGTCCCGTGACGGACACGACGCCGACGCCCCTGCCCGGCGAGCCGCCGCCGGGTACGGGCATGAGCACCCGGCTCAACTGGCTGCGGGCGGGGGTGCTCGGCGCGAACGACGGGATCATCTCCACCGCCGGCCTGGTGGTGGGCGTGGCCGGGTCGACCACCTCGCGCCCGGCGATCCTGGCGGCGGGGGTGGCCGGTCTGCTGGCCGGGTCGCTGTCTATGGCGGCGGGCGAGTACGTGTCGGTCAGTTCGCAGCGGGACTCCGAGCGGGCGGCGCTGGACCAGGAGCGCCGGGAACTGGTGCAGGAGCCGGAGGCGGAGCTCGACGAGCTGACGGAGCTGCTGGCCGCCCGCGGGCTGAGCCCGGAGGTGGCCCGGGAGGCGGCCGAGCAGCTGACGGAGCGGGACGCGCTGCGGGCCCACGCCCGGGTGGAGCTGGGCATCAACCCGGACGAACTGGCCAACCCGTGGCACGCGGCCTTCGCCAGTCTCGCCGCGTTCACGGTGGGAGCCCTGCTGCCCCTGCTGGCGATCCTCCTGCCGGGGCCGTCCCAGCGGGTCCCGGTCACGGTGGCGGCCGTGGTCGCGGCGCTGGTGCTGTGCGGGGTGACCAGCGCCCGGCTGGGCGGGGCCCCGGCCGGGCGGGCGGTGCTGCGGAACGTCGGGGGCGGTGCGCTCGCGATGGCGGTCACGTACTCGGTGGGCACCTGGATCGGCACGACCTGACCACGCCCCCCGCCCGACCCGCCGGGCGGTTCCCGCCCGCCCGCACCTGCCGCACCGGCATCATGGGGCCATGCGTATCGCGGTCACCGGGTCCACCGGCCTCATCGGCAGCGCCCTCGTACGGTCCCTGCGGGCGGACGGCCACGACGTGGTCCGCTTCGTGCGGCGGGAGCCCGCCGCGCCCGACGAGGTGCGGTGGGACCCCCGGCGCGGGTACGTCGACCCGGCGGGGCTCGCCGGCTGCGCGGCCGTCGTCCACCTGGCCGGGGCCGGTATCGGCGACCACCGTTGGACCGCCGCGTACAAGAAGGAGATCCGGGACAGCCGGGTGAACGGCACCGCCGCCGTGGCGCGGGCGGTGGCCGCGATGGACGAGCCGCCGGCGGTGTTCGTCAGCGGCTCGGCCGTCGGCTACTACGGCGACGCCGGCGACCGCACCGTCGACGAGACGGCCCCGGCGGGCCGCGGCTTCCTGCCCGAGGTGTGCGTGCAGTGGGAGGCGGCCGCCGCCCCGGCCCGGGAGGCCGGGGTGCGCACGGTGCTCGCCCGGACCGGACTGGTGGTCTCCGGCAAGGGCGGTGCCTGGGGGCGGATGTTCCCGGTCTTCCGGGCCGGGATCGGCGGGCGGCTGGGCGACGGCCGTCAGTACTGGCCGTTCATCTCCCTGCACGACGAGGTCGCGGCCCTGCGGCACCTCATCGACAGCCCGCAACTGTCGGGCCCGGTGAACCTGACCGCTCCTGAGCCGCCGACCAACCGCGAGGTCACCGCCGCGATGGGCCGAGTCCTGCACCGCCCGACGCTACTGGCCGTACCGGCGCCGGTGCTGCGCCTCGTCCTCGGGGAGCTCTCCGAGGACGTGCTGGGCAGTCAGCGGGCCCAGCCCGTGCGGCTGTTGGAGTCGGGTTTCGTGTTCCGCCACCCGAGGGTCGAGGACGCGGTCCGCGCCGCCGTCGCCCGCTCCGAGCCCTGACCCCGACCTCCCGCCTCCTACTACCCGCCTCCTGCCCCTGGTTCCGCACGGGGCCCTCGCCGCGCCCGCACGCACGAGGGCCGCGGCCCCGTCCCCGTGCGACCGTTCGTGACCCGGTTGCGACCACAATGCGACCGGATCCGACCGTAATCCCGCACCCAACGGTGGTTCCCCGGAAGCTCGTTGGGGGAAGGAGGATCCCCACACAGCCGCGCCGACCTCGGGGAGGGGCACGTGCTCAGCAGCTCACACCGCGCCGCACAGCATGCGGACGTCGTCATCGTAGGAGCCGGGGTCTCAGGACTCGCGGCGGCACAGCACCTGATCGCGGCGGGGGTCACCGTCACCGTCCTGGAGGCGGCCGAGGACCCCGGCGGCCGGATGGCCACCGAGCAGGCCGACGGCTTCCGGCTCGACCGGGTCGGCCAGCTCCTCAACACCTCGTACACGGAGCTGGACCGGACCCCCGGCCTCGCCGGCCTCGTCCTGCGTCCCTTCGCGCCCGGGGTGCTCGTCCACACCGACGGCCGGCAGCTGCGGGCCGGTGTCATGACGCCGGCCCGAGCGCTGGCCAGCCGGTCCCTCGACCAGGCCCGGCTCAGCGCCCACCTCGGCCGGCTCGCCGCGCTGCCCGTCGAACGCCTGATGGCCCGGCCCGAGCGCAGGGCCGCGGCGGCCCTCGGGACCCGGCCCCCGGCCGCCACCCTGCGGCCGCTGCTCGCCGCCCTGCTGCGCGACCCGGAGCTCACCACCTCCAGCCGCGTCGCCGACCTGGCCCTGCGCACCTTCGCCCGCGGCCGGCTCGCCGTGCCCGAGGGCGGCGCCGCGGCCCTGCCCCGGCTGCTCGCGGCCACCCTGCCGCCCGGCACCCTGCGCACCGGGGTCCGGGTCACGTCCGTGGCGACCCAAAGGGTCACCACCGAGGAGCACGGCGACTTCACCTGCCGCTCCCTCGTCCTGGCCACGGGGGCGCGGGCCGCCGCCGAGCTGCTTCCGGGGCTGCGGGTGCCGGACTTCCACGAGGTCACCGTCATCCACCACGCCACCCCTGCCCCGCTGCCCTGGGACGGTTCGCTGCTGCTCGACGGAGACCCCCGCTGGCCCGTCGCGCACACCGCCGTGATGAGCGCGGTCGACGCCACGCGCGCCCCGGCCGGCCGCAGCCTGGTCGCCACGACCGTGCTCGGCCCGCCGCCGCCCGTGCGCACCGTCGCCTCGCGCCTCGCCCGGCTGTACGACACCGCCACCCGGGACTGGGAGCTGCTGGCCGTCCACCACGCGCCGGAGGCCGTGCCCGCGATGCCGCCGCCCTACGACCTGCGGCGGCCGGTGCGGGTGCTGGCCGGGCTGTACGTGTGCGGCGACCACCGCGACGCCAACACCGTGCAGGGCGCCCTGCACTCGGCCCGCCGCGCCGCCACCGCCGTCCTGCGCGACTTCGGCATCCGGCTGCCGGCCACCGCCGAGGTCGCCCTCCCGGCGGTGGCCTGAGAAGAACCACAGGTCGAGGGCCCGGTTCCCCGCGCCAGGGGCCGGGCCCGTACCCATCCGCAACCGCGGTTCGGAACACCGCTGAGGACAGTGCCGCTGAGGACACCGCCGCTCAGGACAGCGCCGCGAGCCGGTCCCGGTAGGTCCGTACGGCCGCCGCGTCCCGGTAGGGCTCCAGCCGTCGCTCGAAGTCCCGTACGTACTCCACCGCCCGGACCGACCGCATCTCCATCGCCTGCTGCGCCGCCTCCGCGCCCAGCGCGCACGCCTGGTCCAGCTCGCCCAGCCCCAGCCGGGCCGTGGCCAGCACCACCCGGCAGAACAGCCGCGAGCGGGCGAGCGCCGGGGCCCGCAGCTGCAACGAGCGCTCCGCGTGCTGGGCCGAGGCCCGGTACTGCTGGAGGTCCCGGTGGCAGTGCCCGAACTCGTCGGCCAGCTGGGCCTCGTCGAAGGACCGCGCCCAGTGAGGCACGTCATCCCCGGGCCGGGCCGCGCCCAGCGCCCGCTCGGCCCGGACCAGGGAGGCCGTCGCCGCCCGCACCTCGCCGAGGACCGCGTGCCCGCGGGCCTCCGCCGAGTGCAGCAGCGCCTGGACCAGGGGCGGGGGCCCGGAACCGACGCCCTGCTGGGCGACGCGGGCCAGCTGGACCGCCTCCCGGCCGTGGCCCAGGTACACCGCCTGCCGGCTCATGGTGACCAGCACGTACGCCCCGAAGGGCCGGTCCGCGGCGGCCTGCGCCAGCCGCAGCGCCTGGACGAAGTAGCGCTGGGCGAGCCCGTGCGCGGCGATGTCGTACGAGGTCCAGCCGGCGAGCCGGGTCAGGTCGGCGGCGGCCGCGAACAGCCGGCGGCCGGTGGCCTCCCCGTAGGTGCCGCGCAGCATCGGCTCGGCCTCGTGCTCCAGGTAGCGCACCAGGGCCTGGCGGGCGTGCCCGCCGCCGTACGTCTGGTCCAGGGTCTTGAACAGTTCGCTGACCGAGCGCAGCGCGGCGATGTCCCCGCTGGTCACGCGCTGGCCCGGCCCCCGGTCGATCTGCCGCTGGCGGGGGACGGTGCCCCGGCCCTGGGCTGGGACGCGGGGGGCCGCGGCCGCCGGGTCCGTGCCGCGGCCCACGTGCTCGTCCGGCCGCCCGATCAGCCAGTCCCGGCTGGGAACGACCAGCCCGGCCGGGGTGAAGGCGATCTTCCGCAGTTCGGCGTGGGAGCCGGAATCCTTGCGCCACAGTCCGCTGGCGATGTCGACGGCCTCCTCCGGGGTGGCCGCGAACTCCAGGCCCGCGTAGACGGGCGCGCAGGCGTCCAGGCCGAGGTCCTGGGCGGAGAGCCGCCGGCCCAGGCGCCGGGTGAACACCTCGGCGATCAGTGCGGGGGTGGTTCCACGGGGCTGCTGGCCGCGCAGCCACCGGGTGACGGAGGTCTTGTCGTACCGCAGGTCGAGGCCGTGTTCCAGGCCCAGCTGGTCGACGCGGCGGGCCAGACCTGCGTTGGAGAACCCGGCTTCCGCGATCAGCGCCGCGAGCTGCCGGTTGGGGACGTGCTGGGCGGGGCGTTCCGTCATCGGCTCCACGGTTTCCTGACGTGACGGACCGGAGGTTCGGCCCTGTGAACGGCGTGAATGTAGCGGCGAACTTCCCTTGTGCCGTCCTCTGTGCCCCATATTCATCCGATCGTGTGCAGAATCGGTGGGGCTCTTTACGGCCGCGTCGACGCCCGCCGCGTACGCTGCGCCCCATGACCCGCAGGCCGACCAGGGCGGAGCCGCCCTCCGACTCCACCACGCAGCCGCTCCGCGCACCCGAGATCACCGAGGCGGAGTGCCGCCGGTGCGGTACGTACATCGCGGGTCTCGACGGGCGGTACGCGTGCGGGGTGTGCGGCTGGGTCAACGACCACTCCGAGGGGCACCGGCGACTGCCGCGCGCCGACGAGGACCCGGACCGGCCGCCCAAGGGGCGCAGGCGGCCCCCGCTGCTGCCGGGGCTGCCGCCGGCGCCGGCGCCCGCTCCGGCTCCGGAGCCCGAACCGCAGTCCGGGAACGTGCCGGGCCGGGGGGTCTCGGCGGGCGGCTGAGGGCCGCCGGAGCGGTGGTGGCCGGCCGCCGTACCCTTGGCTGGTGCGGTACGTGCACACAGCAGGTTCAACGAGGAGGCGCTGCGGTGGCTGAGCTTGGGTTTGTCCATCTGGGCTTCGGACCGGACGACTACATCGAGTACACCGAGGCCTGGGAAGAGCAGCGCCGGGTCCACGCCGCCCGCTTCGCGGACGAGGTCGAGGACACCTGCCTGCTGCTGGAGCACCAGCCGGTCTACACGGCCGGGCGGCGCACCGCCGACAGCGAACGCCCGCTCGACGGCACGCCCGTCGTCGACGTGGACCGCGGCGGCAAGATCACCTGGCACGGCCCGGGCCAACTGGTCGGCTACCCGATCATGAAGCTGCCGCGGCCGGTGGACGTCGTCGCGCACGTGCGCCGGCTGGAGGAGGCGCTGATCCGCACCGCCGCCGACTTCGGCCTGGAGACCACCCGGGTGGAGGGCCGCTCCGGCGTGTGGGTGCTGGGCGACCCCGTGGAGCAGCGCCCGAAGATCGGCGGCCTCTCCCTGGACCTGGACCCGCGCCTGCACGACGAGGAGTTCGACGCCCGCCTGAACGGGCCCGAGTACGCTCCCTCCAACGCCGGCCAGCGCCGCGAGGACCGCAAGCTGGCGGCGATCGGCATCCGCGTCGCCAAGGGCGTCACCATGCACGGCTTCTCGTTCAACGTGAATCCCGACAACACCTGGTTCGACCGGATCGTGCCCTGCGGCATCCGCGACGCCGGTGTGACGTCCCTCTCGTACGAACTGGGCCGCGCGATCACCGTGACCGAGGTGCTGCCGGTGGTCGAGAAGCACCTGAAGGACGTACTGGAGAACGCCGACCTGCGTCCGCGGGAGATCGAGACCGTCCCGGGGGCGTAGCCGCCGGGGAATGCGTCCGGCCGCCCGCAGGTTGGCCGGCGTAAGAGCGTATGAAATTACGGGCGTACCCTGGTGGGCGCCGAGGAATCACAGTCACAGGGAGCCGGTCGTGTCCGCAGTCGCACCCGACGGACGCAAGATGCTGCGCCTGGAGGTCCGTAACAGCCAGACCCCCATCGAGCGCAAGCCCGAGTGGATCAAGACCCGGGCGAAGATGGGTCCCGAGTACACGAAGATGCAGAACCTCGTGAAGGGCGAGGGCCTGCACACGGTGTGCCAGGAAGCCGGTTGTCCGAACATCTACGAATGCTGGGAGGACCGCGAGGCCACCTTCCTCATCGGCGGCGACCAGTGCACCCGGCGCTGTGACTTCTGCCAGATCGACACCGGCAAGCCCGAGGCCCTGGACCGGGACGAGCCCCGCCGCGTCGGCGAGTCGGTCGTCACGATGGACCTGAACTACGCAACCATCACCGGCGTCGCCCGCGACGACCTGGAGGACGGCGGTGCCTGGCTGTACGCGGAGACCGTGCGCCAGATCCACGAGCAGACGGCCGGCCGCGAGGGCGGCCACACCAAGGTCGAGCTGCTGGCCCCCGACTTCAACGCCGTCCCGGAGCTGCTGGAGGAGGTCTTCGCCTCCCGCCCCGAGGTCTTCGCGCACAACGTCGAAACGGTTCCGCGGATCTTCCGCCGGATCCGCCCGGGCTTCCGCTACGAGCGCTCCCTCGAAGTGATCACCAAGGCCCGCGAGTACGGCCTGGTCACCAAGTCGAACCTGATCCTCGGCATGGGCGAGGAGCGCGAGGAGGTCACGCAGGCCCTGCGCGACCTGCACGAGGCCGGCTGCGAGCTCATCACCATCACCCAGTACCTGCGCCCGTCGCCGCGGCACCACCCCGTCGAGCGCTGGGTGAAGCCGGCCGAGTTCGTCGAGCTGGCGAAGGAGGCCGAGGAGATCGGCTTCTCCGGTGTGATGTCGGGCCCGCTGGTCCGTTCCTCGTACCGGGCCGGCCGCCTGTACCAGCAGGCGATGGACAAGCGCAGCGGAGCCGTCGCGTAGCAGCGTGTGACGTCACACACAAAGGTTACCAGCCGGTAATGCCGCATGGACGCGGCCCGTAGGCTCTTCGAGGGAAGAGGTCCGACGGGCCGCGTAAATGTTTCATCACCGTTTGACCGGCCGGTCATGCCCTGGTAACACCAATGAGTGACCATGGGTCAACGCACCGCGCACACCGTCGCACACCCGCGCCCCACCCGCAGTGCACCCTCCGGACCGATGTGAGCACCGTGAAAGGGAACGAGACCATGCAGGCCGCGCCCGTACGCGCCATCGCCATTCCGTCGTTCGCCGAGGCCTTCAGGGGCCTCGAATCGCTGCTCATGAGCGGCGCCCGCCGCAATGCCTGGACCGCGGTCCTGGAGGACCGCCGCCGCGCGAAGGACCGCGTCGAAACCGAGCACGTACTCGAGGCCGCTGCGACCCGGACCCCACGGGCCACGTAAACTTCGCTGTATGGCGAGGAAGGCAAACGCAGAGACTGCTGCGACAACCGGGCGACTGAAGCAGATCGCCCTCACGTACAAGATGACGCGCAAGGCCGACCCGAAGGTCGGTCTGATCCTTGCGGCCGTCGGAATCATCACCTTCGGTGTCTTCCTCGGGATCGGCTTCCTGATCGACCACCCGGTCTACCTGGGCATCCTGGGCTTCCTGGTGGCGTTCCTCGCGACGGCGATCGTCTTCGGGCGCCGGGCCGAGCGGGCCGCCTTCGGGCAGATGGAGGGCCAGCCGGGCGCGGCCGCGGCCGTACTGGACAACGTGGGCCGGGGCTGGTCGACCACCCCCGCCGTCGCGATGAACCGCAGCCAGGACCTCGTCCACCGGGCGGTGGGCAAGGCGGGCGTCGTCCTGATCGCCGAGGGCAACGCCAACCGGGTCAAGCCGCTCCTGGCCGCCGAGAAGCGCAAGCTCGCCCGGATCATGCCGGACGTCCCGGTGCACGACTTCATCGTGGGCAACGGCGAGGGTCAGGTCCCGCTCAAGAAGCTGCGCACCACCATGCTCAAGCTGCCGCGCGTGCTGTCCGGCCCCCAGGTCACCCAGGCCAACGACAAGCTGCGCGCCATGGGCGACCTCATGAGCAACATGCCGCTGCCCAAGGGCCCGATGCCGAAGGGCATGCGGATGCCGCGCGGCGGAAAGATGCGTTGATGCGTTGATGCGCTGAGCCGCTGTTCGTATACGACAACAGGGGCGCCCCCGAGCCGATGGCTGCGGGGGCGCCCCTGTTCCTGCGTCGGCGGTGACCCGGTTCGCCACGTTGCCGACCGGGTCCTCCACGTCCGTCGCGCGAACGGATCAGATCCGGACCTGGACCGCACGGGCCAGCCGGTCGTGCAGGCCGCGGCCGTCGCGGTCCCAGACCAGCGCCGGGATGACCAGGGCGAGCAGCAGCGTCCGCAGCACCACCCGGCCGAAGCCCAGCCGGCCGCCGTTCTCCGAGACCACGCGCAGGCCCACGAGTCGCTTCCCGGGCGTGAAGCCCACGGTGCCGAGGGTCAGGATGCTCAGTCCCACGAAGAGCAGCAGCGTCCAGTTGCCCGTAGCGGTCGCGTTGCCGCCGGTGATCAGCCCGTATGCGATCACCTGGCAGGCGATCCAGTCGACGGCCACGCCGCCGAGGCGGCGCCCGAAGCGCGCCGCGGAGCCGGGGCCGTGCTGGGGCAGGCCGAGCCGCTGGCCCGGGTAGCCGAAGTCGACGCCCATGTCCTCGGCCGCCGCGCGGGGGCCGGAGAGCCACGATCCCATTGCTTGCCTGTTGTCCACCCGACCACGGTACCTGTGGCGCTCCGCGCCCCTCCGGCCGGACCCTGGTTAACTTGTGCGAAACAAATGGGTCATGCTTGGGAAATCCCGTCTGCTTATGGTCGGGTCAGCGTGCGGCACCGCACTGACGCACCACGAGCTATGCAACCCGTCCCTCCCCCGGGGTCGGGAGTAGGAGGAGTTGGATGTTCCAGAACGCCGACGAAGTGAAGCAGTACATCGAGAAGAACGACGTCAAGTTCGTGGACGTCCGCTTCTGCGACCTGCCCGGTGTGATGCAGCACTTCACCATCCCGGCGCGGGCGTTCGACCCGGCGGAGGAGCTCGCCTTCGACGGTTCCTCGATCCGCGGCTTCCAGGCCATCCACGAGTCCGACATGGCCCTGCGGGCCGACATCAGCACCGCGCGCCTGGACCCGTTCCGCCGCGACAAGACGCTGAACATCAACTTCTTCATCCACGACCCGATCACGGGCGAGGCCTACAGCCGCGACCCGCGCAACATCGCGAAGAAGGCCGAGGCGTACCTCGCCTCCACCGGCATCGCCGACACCGCGTTCTTCGGGCCCGAGGCCGAGTTCTACATCTTCGACAGCGTGCGCTTCGCGACCACCGCGAACGAGGGCTTCTACCACATCGACTCCGAGGCCGGCGCCTGGAACACCGGCTCCGAGGAGAACAACCGCGGCTACAAGGTCCGCTACAAGGGCGGCTACTTCCCGGTCGCCCCGGTCGACCACTTCGCCGACCTGCGCGCCGAGATCTCCCTGGAGCTCGACGCCCAGGGCCTCCAGGTCGAGCGCCAGCACCACGAGGTCGGCACCGGCGGCCAGGCCGAGATCAACTACAAGTTCAACACGCTGCTCGCCGCGGCCGACGACCTGATGCTCTTCAAGTACATCGTGAAGAACGTCGCCTGGCGCAACGGCAAGACCGCGACCTTCATGCCGAAGCCGATCTTCGGTGACAACGGCTCGGGCATGCACGTCCACCAGTCGCTGTGGCAGGGCGGCGAGCCGCTCTTCTACGACGAGGCCGGCTACGCGGGCCTGTCGGACACCGCCCGCTACTACATCGGCGGCATCCTGAAGCACGCCCCGTCGCTGCTCGCCTTCACCAACCCGACGGTGAACTCGTACCACCGCCTGGTGCCGGGCTTCGAGGCGCCGGTCAACCTGGTGTACTCGCAGCGCAACCGCTCCGCCGCGATGCGCATCCCGATCACGGGCTCGAACCCGAAGGCCAAGCGCGTCGAGTTCCGCGCCCCGGACCCGTCCTCCAACCCGTACCTCGCCTTCTCGGCGCTGCTGCTCGCGGGCCTCGACGGCGTCAAGAACAAGATCGAGCCGATGGAGCCGATCGACAAGGACCTCTACGAGCTCGCCCCCGACGAGCACGCGAGCGTCCCGCAGGTCCCGTCCAGCCTGGAGAACGTCCTCAAGGCCCTGGAGGAGGACCACGAGTACCTCCTCGCCGGCGGTGTCTTCACCTCCGACCTGATCGAGACGTGGATCGACTACAAGCGCACCCACGAGATCGCCCCGATCGCCCAGCGCCCGCACCCGCACGAGTTCGAGCTGTACTTCGACCTCTAAGCCGCAGGCGATGAAGAGCCGCCCCCACTGCCGTCACGGCAGTGGGGGCGGCCCTCTTTTTTGACCGCGTCCCGCGGGTGCGGCCGTAGCCGCTAGGTTCGGGGCATGGACGATCAGTGGAAGACCGTCGCCGCGCTGGCGGCGACGTTCGACGCGCACGACCGCGCGCGCGGGATGGCGCACGAGGAGAGCGTGACCCTGCAGATCCTCAAGATCGGTGAGGAGTTCGGAGAGGCCGCCCAGGCCGTGATCGGAGCCAAGGGCACCAACCCGCGCAAGGGGAACTCGCACGGTTGGGACGACGTCGAGGCGGAGGTGGCCGACGTCGCCATCACCGCGATGGTGTCCCTGGCCCGGATGCGGCCGGACGCGGCCCGTTACTTCGCCGAGCAGCTCAGGCTGAAGGCCGACCGGTTCCTCTGACCTCCCCGGCCCGCGCCAGCAGCGGCATCGCCCCGGTCAGCTCGCGCAGGCTGCGGACCGCCAGCTCGGCGGGGGAGGCGGGACCGGTGCGCGGGGCGTCGGTGGTGGCCCACAGCTCCAGGGCGATGCGGATCGCGTCCGTGGCGGCCGCGGCGAGCAGGCGGACCCCGAGGGGGTCGGCGCCCTCGCCGGCCAGGCGGGCGATCACCGGGACGAGCTGCTCTTCGGAGTCCTGGTTCACGCGGTACCAGACGGCGCGCAGCGCGGGGTCGCCCGCCGCCGCGCGGAGCAGGCCGCGGGTCACCTCCAGCCCCTCCTCCACGGTCTGGGGGTCGGTGAGGGAGCGGGTGACGGCGCGTTCCAGGGCCTCGCCGAGGGGAGTGCCGGGGGTCTCCTCCGCGAGCAGGCCGCGCCACCGCTCGCCGCCGGTCGCCAGCAGCGGGCCGACGGCCTCCTGCTTGTTGCGGAAGTAGCGGTAGAACGTGCGCAGGGCGACGCCCGCCCGGTGCGCGATGTCCTCCGCGGTGGTGCCGTCGGGGCCGTGCGCGGCGAAGAGGGCGCAGGCGGCGCGGGCGATGTCGAGCTGGGTGGCGGCCTTGCGCCGTTCGGTCAGCGACTGTGCTCCGGGGCCGGTCTGGGGGGAGTACGGACGAGGGGATCTCACGTCAGAAGCCTACCCCTCCGACCCGACCGGGATGCACGCTTTGACACTCTGGCAAAACGCGTCATCTCGACGGTACGCTCGCCCCATGAACCGTTTCGAAGGACGTCGTGTCCTCATCACCGGCGGCGGCTCCGGCATCGGCCGCGCCACCGTCCACCGCATCCTCGCCGAGGGCGGCCGCGTCCACACCGTGGACGTCAACGAGGCGGGCCTCAAGGAGACCGCCGACCAGGCCCGCGCCGCCGGGCAGGAGGACCGGCTGACCACCGCCCTCCTGGACATATCCGACGAGGCCGCCGTACGGGCCGGCGTCACCGCCGCCGTCGGTCTCCTCGGCGGGCTCGACGTCCTCGTCAACGCCGCGGGCATCCTGCGCTCCGCCCACACCCACCAGACCAGCCTCGACCTCTGGAACAAGGTCATCACGGTCAACCTCACCGGGACCTTCCTGATGATCCGTGAAGCGCTGCCCGCCCTGCTGGAGGGCGACAAGCCGGTCGTCGTGAACTTCAGCTCCACCTCGGCCTCGTTCGCCCACCCCTACATGTCCGCGTACGCGGCCAGCAAGGGCGGCATCCAGTCCATGACGCACGCCCTGGCCGCCGAGTACAGCAAGCAGGGGCTCCGCTTCGTCTCCGTCGCCCCCGGCTCCATCGAGAGCGGCATGACGACCGGTGCCGGCCCCGGCCTGCCCGAGGACACCGACTGGAACCTGTTCGCGAAGCTCGCCCCGGCCATCGGACAGGGCTTCGCCGGCCCGGAGACCGTCGCCGGCGTCGTCGCGATGCTGGCCTCGGAGGACGGCGCCTTCATCACCGGTACGGAGATCCGCATCGACGGCGGCACCCACTACTGACCCGTTCCCCGGGCGGGAGGACAGGACGGTCAGGACCTGAAGCGCTCCCACAGCCGGGGGAAGCGCTCCGCGAGCACGGCTTCGTCCTCGAAGTCCAGCGGGGTGCCCTCCGGCTCCGCCGACTGGAGCGGAACGCCGAGGTCCGGCGCGACCATGCCGGTCAACTGCTCGTACGCCTCGTCGGCCGCGTACCCCAGCTCCTCGCCGTCCCCGTCGATCTCCTCGTCGAACTCGTCGAGGAGCTCCGCCAGCTGGTCGGGTTCGTGGACCGCGCCCTCGAACACCTCCCGCCCCTGGCCGATCAGCCAGCAGCGGAAGTAATCGAACACATCGTCACTCGCCCCGTCCAGCAGCACCCAGGCCGCGCCCCACAGGTCCCAGGTGTACGCCCGGTTGTAGCGGGACTCGAAGTGCCGGGCGAAATCCAGGACGGAGTCCGGATCGAGCTGCCCCAGCCGCTCCACGAGCAGGTCGGCGTGTTCCACCGGGTCGCCCCCGGCGGCTTCCCGGGTGCTGTCGACGATCTCCCAGAACTCCGTCTCGTCCATCACGGCATCCAGCATCACGGGTCCGCCGTGAGCCCGCCACCGCGAGAATCCGACAGTGCGTCCGCCGCGCCGGAACACCGGAGGAAGCTGAACACCGGAGGAAGCCGGAGGAATACCGGAGGAACGCCGGAGGAACGCCGGAGGCGGCCCCTCCCCTCGTGGGGACGGGCCGCCTCCGGCCGGTCACGTCGGGCGGTACGGCCTACAGGCCGTAGCGCTCGCGGGCCTCCTTGACGGAGGACGCCGGCACCTCGCCGCGGCGGGCGAGCTGGGCCAGCGCCGCCACCACGATCGACTGCGCGTCGACACCGAAGTGGCGGCGGGCGTTGTCGCGGGTGTCGGACAGACCGAAGCCGTCCGTGCCCAGCGAGGTGTAGTCCTGCGGGACCCACTGGCTGATCTGGTCCGGGACCTGGCGCATCCAGTCGGAGACCGCGAGCACCGGGCCCGGGGCGCCCTCCAGCACGCGGGTGACGTACGGGATGCGCTCCTCGCCGCGCAGCAGGGCCTCGTCGCACTCCAGCGCGTCGCGGCGCAGTTCGCCCCAGGACGTGGCGGACCACACGTCGGCGGCCACGTTCCACTCGGCGGCCAGCAGCTTCTGGGCCTCCAGGATCCAGTGGATCGCGGTGCCCGAGGCCATCAGCTGGATCTTCGGGGCGTCCGCGGCCGGGGCGGAGTCGCCCAGGTCAGCGGCGGTGTTGAACCGGTACAGGCCCTTGACGATGCCTTCCTCGACACCCGCGGGCATGGCCGGCTGCGGCTTCGGCTCGTTGTAGACCGTCAGGTAGTAGAAGACGTCCTCCGGGTTCTCCCCGTACATGCGCTCCAGACCGTCCTTGACGATCACCGCGATCTCGTACGCGAAGGCCGGGTCATAGTTGAGCGAGGCCGGGTTGGTGGCCGCGATCAGGTGCGAGTGGCCATCGGCGTGCTGCAGGCCCTCACCGGTCAGGGTGGTGCGGCCGGCCGTGGCGCCCACGATGAAGCCCTTGCCGAGCTGGTCGGCGAGCTGCCACATCTGGTCGCCCGTGCGCTGCCAGCCGAACATCGAGTAGAAGATGTAGAAGGGGATCATCGTCTCGCCGTGCGTCGCGTACGACGTGGCGGCGGCGATGAAGTCGGCCATGGCGCCGGCCTCGGTGATCCCCTCGTTGAGGATCTGGCCGTCCTTGGCCTCCTTGTAGTACATCAGCTGGTCGCGGTCGACCGGCTCGTACGTCTGGCCCAGGGGCGAGTAGATGCCGGCGGACGGGAAGAGGGACTCCATACCGAAGGTACGGGCCTCGTCCGGGACGATCGGCACCCAGCGGCGGCCGGTCTCCTTGTCCCGCATCAGGTCCTTGACCAGGCGGACGAAGGCCATCGTGGTGGCCATCTCCTGCTTGCCGGAGCCCTTCAGCAGCGGGGCGTAGGACTTGTCGGCCGGCTGCGGCAGGGCCACGTGGTGGACCTTGCGGGCCGGGGCCGGGCCGCCGAGGGCCGCGCGGCGCTCGTGCAGGTAGCGGACCTCGGGGGAGTCGGCGCCCGGGTGGCCGTACGGGACCACGCCGTCGGCGAAGGCGCTGTCCGGGATCGGGAGTCCGAGCAGGTCGCGCATGCCCTTGAACTCGTCGATCGTCAGCTTCTTCATCTGGTGGTTCGCGTTCTTCGACTCGAACCCGGCACCCAGGGTGTAGCCCTTGACGGTCTGCGCCAGGATCACCGTCGGCGCGCCCTTGTGCTCCAGGGCGGCCTTGTACGCGGCGTAGACCTTGCGGGGCTCGTGGCCGCCGCGCGAGGTGTGGAAGCACTCGGCGATCTTCGCGTCGGACAGCAGGCCGGCGAGCGCCACCAGGGCGGGGTCGCCGCCGAAGAAGTGCTCGCGGATGTAGGCCGCGTCACGGGTGGCGTACGTCTGGAACTGCGCGTCCGGGGTCTCGCGGAGACGGCGGACCAGGGCGCCCGTGGTGTCGAGCTGGAACAGCTCGTCCCAGGCGGAGCCCCACAGGGTCTTCACGACGTTCCAGCCGGCGCCGCGGAAGGCGCCTTCCAGCTCCTGGACCACACGGAAGTTCGCGCGGACCGGGCCGTCGAGGCGCTGCAGGTTGCAGTTGATGACGAAGGTCAGGTTGTCGAGGCGCTCGCGGGCCGCGAGGGCCAGGGCCGCCGTCGACTCGGGCTCGTCCATCTCGCCGTCGCCGAGGAAGGCCCAGACGTGCGAGTTGGAGGTGTCCTTGATCCCGCGGTTCTCCAGGTAGCGGTTGAACCGCGCCTGGTAGATCGCGGACAGCGGGCCGAGGCCCATGGAGACCGTGGGGAACTCCCACAGCCAGGGCAGGCGCCGCGGGTGCGGGTAGGAGGGCAGGCCGTTGCCGCCGGACTCCTGGCGGAAGTTGTCGAGCTGCTGCTCGGAGATGCGCCCGTCGAGGAAGGCGCGGGCGTAGATGCCGGGGGAGGCGTGGCCCTGGACGTAGATCTGGTCGCCCGAACCGTCCGTCTCCTTGCCGCGGAAGAAGTGCTGGAAGCCGGTCTCGTACAGCCAGGCCGCGGACGCGAAGGTGGCGATGTGGCCGCCGACGCCGTACTTGGAGCCGCGGGTCACCATGGCGGCCGCGTTCCAGCGGTTCCACGCGGTGATGCGGGCCTCCATCTCCTCGTCACCGGGGAAGGCCGGCTCGGCGGAGGTGGGGATGGTGTTGACGTAGTCCGTCTCCAGCAGCTTCGGCAGGGCCAGGCCGGCGGCCTCGGCGTGCTGGAGGGTGCGGCGGAGCAGGTATTCGGCGCGGCGCGTACCGGCGGCCTGGGCGACGGCGTCGAGCGAGGCCGCCCATTCGGCGGTCTCTTCGGTGTCGCGGTCCGGGAGCTGGTCGAGCTCGCTCGGAAGCTTTCCTACGGGGTCGGACATCGGTGTGCGCCGCCTTCCGGACAAAGGAGAGGTGGTGAAGAAGATCCCTGACGGGCAGGACAGGGTGGGCGGACCCGGTTGGGGTCCGCGAAGACTGTAAATCCCTGATCGATGATCGATCAAACGATTGCGTCCAAGTTAAGGGACATCAACGAAAAGTCGGCACGGGGTGCCAGCAAAACAGACACCGCGTGCCGGGCAAATCGGGGCAAACGGGCCTGGTGGCCGGGTCGGCGATTCGGCGATGTCAGGCGCGGGGCGCGCACCCCAGGACATGCCGCTTCACCAGCACCCCGATCTCCGGATCCTGGTTGCGGAAGGCCTCGACGAGCGCCGCGTGCTCCTCCGCGTACGACTTCTGCACCGTCCCCAGCCAGCGGATCGACAGCGCCGTGAACACCTCGATGCCCAGGCTCTCCCAGGTGTGCAGCAGCACGCTGTTCCCCGCCGCCCGCACCATCTCCCGGTGGAACCCGACCGTGTGCCGCACCTGCGCCGTGCCGTCCGAAGCCCGGTCCGCCTCCCACAGCGCCGCGACGTGCGGCTCCAACGCCGAACAGTCCGTCGCCAGCTTCGGCGCGGCCAGCTCGGCCGCGATCTGCTCCAGGCCGGCCCGGACCGGGTAGATCTCCTCCAGGTCCACCGCCGTGAGATTCCGCACCCGGACGCCCTTGTTCGGCGCCGACTCGATCAGCCGCAGCGTCTCCAGCTCGCGCAACGCCTCGCGCACCGGCGTCTGGCTGACCTCCAGCTCCACCGCGATCCGCCGCTCCACGATCCGCTCGCCCGGCTTCCAGCGTCCGCTGACGATCCCCTCCACGATGTGCTCGCGGATCTGCTCGCGCAGCGAGTGCACGACGGGTGGGGTGATCATCGGGGCTTCATCTCCTGGAACGGCGGGCGGAGTCTGATCGTGCGCAGTCTGATGCGTAGACAATACGGCGCAGTAGGCCCACGGTCAGCGTCCGCGGTCGTGGACGCCGGGGTGAGGCTGGTTACAGCACAGCCAACGGGTCCTCCGCGGTCCGCTGCAGCGCGATGAGAAATGAGCTGCCTGAATTTTCCCGATCAGTCTGCGGGGAGTGCGGGGCGTGCGGGGTGTGCGGGGTGCGGGGTGCGGGGAGGGGGCGGGGTGACGGTCGGGCGGGGGCGGAGGGGCGACTGGGGTTTCCCGGCCGCCCGTTGTCCTTCCGGTGCGGGTCCGTAAAGGGCGCTCCTTCGTCGCGTCGCGTTGCGATGGCCTTCGGCCACCCTTGACGGCCCGACCCACACC
>NZ_JBHWJJ010000050.1:0-40012 GCF_042732005.1 Streptomyces sp. NPDC059851
TGTGCCACCCCTATGGCGGGGGTCCCCCCGTGCACGGGGGGGGGGGCCGCCCGGTGCGGGCGGGCCCCCACCCTTCCCCCGGGGGAGGTGTGGTCATGCGTTGGGGCGCAGGGTCCACACGACGGTCATCTCGCCGGTCACGGCCTCGTCGTCACGCTGGATGGCGATGGTGACCGGGAACTCGGGGCGGCCGCCCGCGTCGAGCTCGGCGACGACCTCGGCGGCCGGGCGGCCGAGGGTGGCGGTGGCGGTCACGACGCCCTTGGCGAGCTTCTTGTAGGCGATCTCGGCCTTGACGGCGAGGGGCACGGCACGCGAGAGCTGGTCGCTGAAGGCCGCGAGGACGATCGCGCCGCTGGCGGACTCGGCCAGGGTGAACATGGCGCCGGCGTGCGGACCGCCCACGTGGTTGTGGTAGTCCGGCTGGTCGGGCAGGCGGACGACCGCGCGCTCGGGGGTGGTCTCCAGGAACTCGAGGTTCAGGGTCCGGGCCATCGGCACGGTCGCGGCGAGCAGTTCGCCCACATTCATCTGGTCTGCGCTCATGGAACGCGATGTTACCCACGAGTAGATGCGCTTGACCAGACCTGCCCGGGGGGCGGCCGTGGCTCCTGTCGGCCACTCCCACTATCGTTACCGGCCATGTGGCCAGGACAGCAGCAGCCGCCCGGGGGACAGCAGAACCCTCAGGACGCGCAACCCAATCCGTACCAGCAGCAGCCGCCGGGACAGCCGGGACAGCCGAACCCGTACCAGCAGCAGCCCGGTTACGGGTACCCGCAGGCGGGCTACCAGACCCCCCAGCCCCCGCAGGCCCCGTGGAACCAGCCCCAGCAGACCGTGCCGGCGCCCGGCGGCGGTGGCAGCGGCCTCTCCACGAAGACCGTGGCGATCGTCGCCGTGTCGGCGGTCGTCGTGGCCGCGGCGGCGACGGGCGCCTTCCTCCTCACGCAGGACGACGAGGGCGGCGAACAGAACAACAAGCCCACCGTCGCCTCCTCGGCACCGGAGTCGCCCGCGGCCCCGGCTTCCCCGAGCGCCAACCCGCGCGCGGACGGTGAGGTCAAGCCGGTCATCCCCGGCTGGAAGACCGTCATCAACACCAAGTACGACGCCGCCTACGACGTGCCCGCCGACTGGAAGGTGAACGACACCGGCGTGTCCATCTCGATCGCCGACGAGAAGGACGGCAAGCCCGTCATCACCATGTCCGGTACCGCAACCTTCAAGGAGGAGTGGTGCACGATCGACAAGGACAAGGACGGCAGGATCGAGAAGTACACGCTCGCGGACACGGGCATCAAGGGCGCCCAGGGCGCCAAGGACACCCAGCAGGTCGCGACGGACAACACCGGTACTTGGGTCTGGGCCGCCTACGCCCAGAAGGAGCCCAAGGGGACCGTCAAGGTGACGGAGCCCAAGGAGTACACGACCGCCTCCGGCCTCAAGGGCCACATGGTGATCGCCACCGCTCCCAACGTGAAGAAGGAGAACAAGTGCTCCTCCGACGGCAAGGCGGTCGGGTTCGCCTTCAAGAACGGTGAGGGCGACTTCGCCAGCTTCGTGATGGTCGGCGCGGCAGGCGTGCAGGACGAGGTCGCGGCCGACGTCTACGACAAGATGCTCAGCTCCATCCGGCTGCTGCCCAAGCAGTAGCCGCCGGGCGGAGGGCCGCCGGGTCGGAGGGACGCCGGGTAATCCGTTTGGACTACCCGGCCCGGGCCGGGGATAGTCCGTGGGTGAGCTCCCGTACCGCCCTCCCCCTCTCCCGCCGCCGGCCCGCCTGGGCCGGGCGCAACTACGCGCTGCTGACGGCCGCCGCCGTCATCACCAGCCTCGGCAGCCACGGCGCGCTGACCGCCGCGGCGTTCGCCGTGCTGGAAGACGGCGGATCGGCTGGTGACGTCGGCCTCGTGGCGGCGGCCCGCACCCTGCCGCTCCTCGTCTTCCTGCTGATCGGCGGCGCGGTGGCGGACCGGGTGCCGCGCCACCGCGTGATGGTCGCGGCCAACGCCCTCAACTGCGTCTCACAGGCCGCGTTCGCCGTACTCGTCCTCGCCGGGGACCCCCAGCTGTGGCAGATGATGCTGCTGGCCGCGCTCTGCGGCACCGGTACGGCCTTCTTCAGTCCGGCCGCCGAGGGCATGCTGTTCGCGAGCGTCCCGGCCGAGCACGCGAACCGTGCCTTCGCCCTCTTCCGGATGGCCATGAACGGCGCCGCCATCGGCGGGGCGGCCCTCGGCGGAGCGATGATCGCCGCCTTCGGAGCCGGCTGGGTGCTCGCGGTGGACGCGGCTGCGTTCGCCGTGGCCGGACTCCTGCGCGCGGCCCTGGACGTGGGCCGGGTGGCGAACCGGGCGCCCAGCGGCGGCCTGCTGGCCGATCTGCGCGAGGGCTGGACGGAGTTCCGTACCCGTCCCTGGCTGTGGGGGATCGTGCTCCAGTTCTCCGTGGTCGTCGCCGTCGTCGGCGCGGCGGACGCCGTGTACGGGCCGCTCGTGGCCCGCGAACGGCTGGGCGGGCCCGCTCCCTGGGGGCTGGCGCTGGCCTTCTTCGGTGCCGGCACCATCGCCGGCGCGGTGCTGATGATGGTGTGGAAGCCGCGGCGGCTGCTGCTGGCGGGCAGCCTGTGCGTGTTCCCGCTCGCGCTGCCGTCGGCGGGACTGGCCGTGCCGCTGCCCGTGTGGGCCCTGTGCGCCGTGATGTTCGTGAGCGGCGCGGCCATCGAGGTGTTCGGCGTGAACTGGATGACGGCCCTTCACCAGGAGATACCGGAGGAGAAGTTCTCCCGGGTCTCGGCCTACGACTGGCTGGGTTCGGTGTCCCTGCTGCCTCTGGCCACGGCCATGGCCGGGCCCGTGGAGTCGGCCTTCGGCCGCACCACTGCCCTGTGGGGCTGCGCCACGCTGGTCGTGGTGGCCACCGCGGCCGTGCTCACCGTTCCGGACGTCCGCCGGCTCACCCGCAGGCCCGGGCCCGCCAAGGCCGGCTCGGCCGGAGTCCCGGCGACCGCCCGGGCCGCCTCCCGGGCGGCCGGTGCCCGCGACGCCGCGGACTGAGCCCGCGGCGCAGGGCGGCGGGCCCGCGCGCGGGCCCGCCGGCGGGCTCAGCCGATGCCGAACGCCCCGTCGGGCGGCTCCGGGGAGCCGGCGGCATCCGCGTCGGCCACGGGCCCGGCACCCCGGACGAACCGTTCCAGCTCGGGTCCGGCCACCACCCGCGCGGGGAAGGCGTCCGCCGCGCACCGCCGGGCCAGCGCATCGACCGGCAGCTCCCGGTGCGAGGCGAGCAGCAGGGCGTTGCCGAACCGGCGCCCGCGCAGCACCCCCGGCTCCGCGACGAGCGCGACCTGCCCGAACACGGCGCGGAAGGTGGCCAGCTGGCCCCGCAGGAAGTCGAACGGCGCCCCGTCGGCCAGGTTCGCCGCGTACACGCCGCCCGGCCGCAGGACCCGCTCCGCTTCCCTCGCGTACTCCACGGAAGTCAGCTGGGCCGGTACCCGCGAGCCGCCGAACACGTCGGCCACGATCACGTCCGCGCCCGCGGAGGCCGCACCCTCCAGCCAGGCCCGCGCATCCGCGGCGTGCACCGTGATCCCGGACCCGGCCGGCAGCGGCAGGTGCTCCTCGATCAGTTCCACCAGCGCCGCGTCGAACTCCACGACGGTCTGCCGGGAGCCCGGTCGGGTCGCCGACGCGTACCGGGGCAGGGTGAGCGCGCCGCCGCCGAGGTGCAGCAGGTCCAGGGCGGCACCGGGCTCCGCGGCGCAGTCCAGGACGTGGGCGAGGCGGCGCGCGTACTCGAACTCGAGGTGCTCCGGATCGTCGAGGTCCACGTACGACTGCGGGGCGCCGTCGACGGTCAGCAGCCAGGCCCGGTCCCGGTCCACGTCCGGCATCAGCTTGGCGGTGCCCTGCCCCACGGCCCGGATCACCGGGATCTGTTCCTCGCTCACCGCACCATTGTCCGGCAGCCGCGCAGCACGGGCCGCACGCCCCTACGCCCTACGCCGCCCCTAAGCCCCGGAGCCCCTGAGCCCCTGAGCCCCTGCACCCTTCTGCCCCGCGGGCCGCAGGCCGCCCGTACGCCGTTCAGCCCGCCCAGACCGCGGCCGCCTCGGCGGCGTGCTGCGCGGCCTGGGCCAAACCGGCCCGGGCCGCCGGGGCCCGCCGCGCCGGGTCCAGTACGTTGCGCCCGAAGGCCTTGCGGGCCTCGGCGGACGGCGTGATCAGCAGCACCCGGGCGCCCTCCTTGCGCAGCTGCGCCGCCTGGGCGGCGGGCGCGGGGACGTGTCCGGAGCCGAGGGTCATCGGTGCGAGGATCACCACCCGGTCGCAGCCGGCGGCCAGGTCCGCGTTGGCCGCGGAGCGGATCCCGCCGTCGATGCAGCGGCGCTCCCCCACCGTCACCGGCGGCCACACCCCGGGCACCGCGCAGCTCGCCGAGACGGCGTCGACCAGCCCGGTCCCACCCTCCCGGTCGAAGACCACGAGCTCCCCGGTGAGCGCGTCGACCGCGGTGACCACGAGCCGGCGCCCGGCGGGCCACTCGTGCGAGACCAGCCGGGCGGCGATCACCTTGCGCCGCTCCGCCTCCTCCCCCGTGTCGGCGGCCAGCGCCATCGCCCCGACGCGCCTGCGGTAGTCCGCCCCGTCGCGCGAGCGGAGCATCGCCAGCGCGTACCGGGCGACGAGCCCGCTGCCGAAGCGTGCCAGGGTCTCGCCCGCGGGGTCCACGAGCTGGCGTTCGTACAGCTCGCGGGGGGTGAGCAGGCCCGAGGTCAGTTGGGCGCCGACGAGGGAGCCGGCGGAGGTGCCGATGACGGCGTCGGCGCCGAAGAGGTCGACGCCCGCCTGCGCGAGCCCGTAGAGGATCCCGGACTCCCAGCCGATGCCGGTGAGTCCCCCGCCGCCCAGCACCAGTGCCGTACCGCCGCCGCCCATGCCGCCCGCCCCTTCTCGTGCCACGCCGTGTGGTGACGGCAGTCTGGCGTACCGGGACTGCCGCCACCACGGCGGGGCGGCTCAGCCGAGGACGGTCGTCACCGTCCCCGCGCCGACCGTGCGCCCGCCCTCGCGGATCGCGAAGCCGAGCCCCGCCTCCAGCGGTACGTCCCGCCCGAGCTCGACGGTCATGGTGACCGTCTCCCCCGGCCGGGCCACCGCGGCCGCGCCCAGGTCCACGTCCCCGACCACGTCGGCGGTACGGACGTAGAACTGCGGCCGGTACCCGGTCGACAGCGGGGTGGTGCGCCCGCCCTCCCGCGCGGACAACACGTACACCTGCGCCGTGAAGCGCCGCCTCGGCTCCACGCTGCCGGGTGCGGCGACCACCTGCCCGCGGCGCACCCCCTCGCGCGGCACGCCGCGCAGCAGCAGCGCCACGTTGTCCCCCGCCTCGGCGGACTCCATCGGCTTGCCGAAGGTCTCCAGGCCGGTCACCACCGTCTCCACCGGCTCCCCGTCGCCGCCGAGGACGGTCACCCGGTCGCCCGGGCACACGCGCCCGCGCTCGACGGATCCGGTGACCACGGTCCCGCGTCCGGTGATGGTCAGCACGTTCTCCACGGGCAGCAGGAACGGCGCGTCGGTGTACCGCACGGGCATCGGGACGTACGTGTCCACCGCGTCCAGCAGCGCCTCGATCGCGCCGGTCCACCGCGGGTCGCCCTCCAGCGCCCCGAGCCCGGAGACCCGTACGACCGGAGCGCCGTCCCCGCCGTAGCCGTGGGCGGTGAGCAGCTCGCGGACCTCCAGCTCGACCAGGTCGGTCAGTTCGGGGTCCCCGGCGTCGGCCTTGTTCAGGGCGACGACGATGTGGTCGACGCCGACCTGCCGGGCGAGGAGCACGTGCTCGGCGGTCTGCGGCATGACGCCGTCGAGTGCGGAGACGACGAGGATCGCCCCGTCGAGCTGGGCGGCGCCGGTGACCATGTTCTTGATGTAGTCGGCGTGCCCGGGCATGTCGACGTGGGCGTAGTGCCGGGTGTCGGTCTCGTACTCGACGTGCGCGAGGTTGATGGTGATGCCGCGTCGGGCCTCCTCCGGGGCCCGGTCGATGCGGTCGAACGGCACGAAGGAGGCGCCGCCCCGCGCAGCCAGGACCTTGGTGATGGCGGCGGTGAGGGTGGTCTTGCCGTGGTCGACGTGACCCATGGTGCCGATGTTGAGGTGCGGCTTGGTGCGCACGAAGGCCGTCTTGGCCATGATGTCCCTTCCCGTGTACATGGCGCTGCTGCGACCGGCCGAAGCCGGAACGGGACCCCTGGGGCCGTGCCGACCCTCCCCCTGTGGGGTCCGCCGGACTGTCCGGGAAGGGTCAGCTTCGTGCGCCGTCGAACGGGTCGGAGGCGAGTGCCTCGAAGAGCAGGACGGCAGCCTTCGGCGCGTCCGCGACTGCGGACGGCGCTGCGGGGAAGGCGTACCGGGACATGCGGGCGATCCTGCCGGACCGGCGGCGTCGGCGTCGAACGAATTTCCGCCGAATGAACATTCGCTGAATTCCGGTACGGCCAGGGGCCCTTGCGGGAGGGTGACCCGCCCTCCGGGGGTGCCGCGCGGGCCGCCTGCGGACGTCGGCCGTTCCTCCGCATGAGGCCTGGATTACGGCGGGGCGCCGCATACGTCGGATAGTCTCCCCGGATGTCCCTCCTCCTGGCGCCGTGGACCCGGCTGTCGCTGCTCGTCGCGCTGCTGCTCACGTCCGGCGTGTGCGTGCTGCTGTACGAGCCCCAGCGCCTCCTGTCGCAGGGGTGGACCTCGGGGCTTCCGGTGGGAGTGGCGGCACTGCTGTTCGCAGGCGCGTACGGTCTCGGGACGGCGGTGCTCGTGCCGAGGCCGCTGCTGAACCTGGCCGCGGGGGCCCTGTTCGGCATCCCCTTCGGTCTGGCCGCGGCGGTGGCCGGCTCGGTCCTGGGCGCCGGGATCTCCTTCGGCCTGGGACGGGCCATGGGCCGGGACGCGCTGCGTCCGCTCCTGCGCGGCCGCTGGCTGGTGGCGGCCGACGACCAGCTGGCGCGGCACGGCTTCCGCTCGATGCTGGCGGTCCGCATTTTTCCCGGGCTGCCGTTCGCAGCCGCCAACTACTGCGCCGCGGTGTCCCGCTGCGGCTGGCTGCCGTTCCTGGCTGCCACCGCCATCGGCGTCGTGCCGAACACCGCGGCGTACGTCGTCGCCGGGGCCAGTGCCTCGACGCCGGGCTCGCCCGCCTTCCTCATCTCGGGTGGCTTCATCGCGGCGTCCCTGCTGGCCGCCGCCGTCGTCGGCTGGCGCAAGCGGCACGGGCTCGCGCGCACCGCGCGCACCGCGCGGACCGCTGACCGGGGGCCCTTGCAGGAGCGCGCCCCTGTGGTCGGAGCAGTCTCCCACGGGCCCTAGCATCGGACGGGAACTGCCCGCCGATCACAAGGACGAACGCACCCCGACATGAGCTGGTTCGAATCCCTAATCCTCGGTCTCGTCCAAGGGCTCACGGAGTTCCTCCCGATCTCCTCCAGTGCCCATCTCCGGCTGACCGCGGCATTCGCCGGCTGGGAGGACCCGGGCGCGGCCTTCACGGCGATCACCCAGATCGGCACCGAGGCAGCCGTGCTGATCTACTTCCGCAAGGACATCGCGAAGATCGTCTCCACCTGGTTCCGCTCGCTGTACACGAAGTCGATGCGTGGTGAGCAGGACGCCAAGATGGGCTGGCTGGTGATCGTCGGCTCGATCCCGATCGGCGTGCTGGGGCTGCTGTTCAAGGACCAGATCGAGGGCCCCTTCCGCGACCTGCGACTGACCGCCACCACCCTCATCGTCATGGGTGTCGTCCTCGGTGTCGCCGACCGGCTGGCGGCACGGGACGAGGAGGGCGGCCGGCACCGCGCCGTGCGCGAGCGCAAGACGCTGCGGGAGCTGGGCGTCCGCGACGGCCTGATCTTCGGTCTGTGCCAGGCGATGGCCCTGGTCCCGGGCGTCTCCCGGTCCGGTGCGACGATCTCCGGCGGTCTACTGATGGGCTTCACCCGCGAGGCCGCCGCCCGCTACTCCTTCCTCCTCGCCATCCCGGCCGTCCTGGCCTCCGGCGGGCTGGAGCTGAAGCACATCGGCGAGGGTCCCGTCTCCTGGGGCCAGACGATCTTCGCTACGGTCATCGCCTTCGCCGTCGGCTACGCCGTCATCGCCTGGTTCATGAAGTTCATCACCACCAAGAGCTTCATGCCCTTCGTGATCTACCGCATCCTGCTGGGCATCCTGCTGTTCGTCCTGGTCAGCATGGGCGTGCTGAGCCCGCACGCCGCCGAGTCCGCGGGCTAGCGCCCCGCCCTGCTCACCGGTTCGGGTGAACCGCCGGGCCGCTCGGGAACGTTCCCGAGCGGCCCTCGCGTCGTTGTGCCTGAGGAGTGTCGAGTCCCGGAGCCGAGCAGCAGGGGGTGCCCCATGGGACGAGTGGTGCTGGAGCGGTTCCCGGCGGGGAGCCCGCGGGGAAGCTGGCCCGCCGAGGAGTACGCCGCCCAGCGGATGCGCGAGGGCGTGCCCGCGGAGGTGGTGATGGACCTGGCCAGCGATACGTTCCTGGTGGTGGTCCGGCAGCGGGAGCCGTATTCCGGCCACTGACCGCGCCGCGGCCGGACTGGCCGGTGCACGCCCCTTGGCCCGGCGGCCCGCCGCCCCCACACTGACCCGATGACACAGCGTGTGGATCTCGCCTCGGTCATGGACCGGCTGGCGATCGACGAGGTGGTCACGGGGTACGCGAGGGCCGTGGACGACGGCGACTGGGCGGCGTACCGCGCACTCTTCGCGCCGGGCGGGCGCGCCGACTACAGCTCGGCGGGCGGGATCGAGGGCCCGGCCGAGGAGGTGGCGGACTGGCTGGCGGAGGCCATGCAGTTGTTCCCGGTGCGCCAGCACCTGATCGTCAACCGGCTGGTCCGGCTGGCCGACGGCGGCGGCTGGGCCGCCGACCGGGCCGAGGTCCTCGCCGACTTCGTCAACCCGATGCGACTCGACGGCGGCGGCGCCGGCGGGCCGGTGACCGCGCCGAATTTCGCCGCCGCCGGCCGCTACACCTTCGCCCTGACCCGTACCGCCCGCGACGGCTGGCGGCTGACCCGGGTCACCGTGCACGAGAAGTGGCGCCACCTCTCCGCCTGAGCGGCCACCGGTTCGGCCCTGTCCCACACTGGAAGCGGAGGCGCTCATGGTCACGGTCCCGAGGCGTACCCGGCACTGGCGTGCTGCCGCCGCGGCCGGCGCCGGGGCGCTGCCGTGCCTCGCCTTCCCCGCCCCCGCGCTGTGGTGGTGGGCGTACGTCGCCCTCGTGCCCTGGATGTTGCTGCTGAGGTCGGCGCCGACCGGGCGGCGGGCAGCCTGGGAGGGATGGCTGGGCGGTGCCGGGTTCATCGTGGCCGTGCACCACTGGCTGCTGCCCAGCCTGCACGTGTTCCTGCTGCCGCTGGCCGCCCTGCTGGGCCTGCTGTGGATCCCCTGGGCCCTGCTGGTGCGCGAGCTCCTCGGCGGGAAGCCGGGGCCGGGCCGGGCGGGGGCCGCGCTGGTGCTCGTCCCCGCGGGCTGGTTGTTGTCGGAGCTGGCCCGGTCCTGGCAGGGGCTCGGCGGGCCGTGGGGGCTGCTGGGGGTGAGCCAGTGGCAGGTGCCGCCGGTGTTGCGGCTCGCCTCGCTGGGCGGGGTGTGGTTGGTGAGTCTGCTGGTGGTGGCGGTGAACTGCGCGGTGGTGCTGCTCATCGCGGTTCCCCGGGCCCGGGTCCCGGCGGTGGCCGGGGTGGCGGGGTGCGCTGTGCTGACGGGCGCGGTGTGGCTGTGGCTCCCGCAGCCGGAGGGGTCGGCCCTGCTACGGGTGGCCGTCGTACAGCCGGGCCTGGTGCCGGACGGGCCCGACAGCGCGGAGCGGCGCTTCGCCGCCGGAGAGCGGCTGACGCGGACGCTGGCCGGGCAGCCGATGGACCTGGTGGTGTGGGGGGAGAGCAGCGTCGGCGCCGATCTGGCGGCGCGCCCGGACCTGTCCCGGCGGCTGGCCGCGCTGTCCGTGGAGGTGGGGGCTCCCCTGCTGGTGAACGTCGACGCCCGGCAGCCCGCGGCCCCGCGCCCGGCAGCCACGGCCGCGCGGGAGCAACCGACCGCGGCCGGCGGCGGGGGCGGCGGCGGGGAGGGCATCTTCAAGAGCTCCGTGCTCGTCGACCCGCGCGGCCCGACGGGCGACCGGTACGACAAGATGCGCCTGGTCCCGTTCGGCGAGTACGTCCCCGCCCGGTCCGTGCTCGGCTGGGCCACCTCCGTCGGCAGGGCCGCGGGCGAGGACCGGCGCCGCGGGGCGGCCCCGGTGCTGATGGACCTTCCGGGCGGGACGGCCGGGGTGCGGATCGGCCCGCTGGTCTGCTTCGAGTCGGCCTTCCCCGACATGAGCCGCCGTCTCGTCCGCGACGGGGCCGGCCTGCTCGTGGCCCAGTCCGCCACCTCCAGCTTCCAGGACAGCTGGGCCCCGGCGCAGCACGCCTCGCTCGGCGCGCTGCGCGCCGCGGAGACCGGCCGCCCGGTGGTCCACGCCACCCTGACCGGTGTCAGCTCCGTGTACGGCCCGGCCGGCGGGCGGATCGGCCCGCCGCTGCCCGTCTCGGCGAGCACGGCGCAGGTCTACGAGGTCCCGCTCGCCGCCGGCACGACTCCCTACGTCCGCTTCGGTGACTGGCCGGTGGGGGTCGCCCTCGTCCTGCTCGCGGTGTACTGCACCATCGAGGGCACCCGTTCGTTGCGGCTCAGGAAGCCTGCTCCAGAGCCGCCAGCACCACCCGCTCGCACAGCTCGTGGGTCAGCAGGGCGTCCCGGGCGCTGAGCGGCTTCCCGGCCGCGACGGCCTCCAGGAAGGCGTCGACGGCCTGCTCGATGCCGCGCTGGCGGGCCACCGGCACCCAGTCCCCGCGGCGGCGGACGGTCGGCTGACCGCGGTGGTCGACGACCTCGGCGAGGTTGACGACCTGCCGCTTGGTGTCCTGCCCGGACACTTCGAGGACCTCCTCGGCCGACCCGGACCTCCGGTTCATGATCCCGAGCGCGGTGAAGCCGGGTCCGGACATCTGGAGCACGACCTGGTCCATCAATCCGTCGTGCACCCGGGCCCGTACGTCGATGCGGTCGGCCTCGCCGGGCAGCAGGAAGCGCAGGGTGTCCACGACGTGGATGAAGTCGTCGAGGACGAGGGTCCGCGGGTCCTCGGGCAGACCCACCCGGTTCTTCTGCAGGATGATCAGGTCGCGGGGGTGCTCGGCGCACTGGGCGTAGCCGGGCGCGTGGCGGCGGTTGAAGCCCACGGCGAGCGGGACCCCGCGCTCCTCGGCGAGCTCCACCATGCGCCGTGAGTCGGCGAGCTCGTAGGCCAGCGGCTTGTCCACGTACGTCGGCACCCCGGCCTGGAGCAGCCGGGTGACGATCTCAGGGTGGACGTCGGTCGGGGCGTGCACGAACGCCGCGTCGAGGCCCTGGGCCAGCAGGGCGTCGAGGTCGGTGTGGCGGCGCTCCGCCGGGACGTGGTGGCTCTCCCCGATCCGCTCCAGGGTGGCGGGGGTGCGGGTCTGCAGGTGCAGCTCCAGGCCGGGGCGGGCCGTGAGGACGGGCAGGTACGCCTTCCGGGCGATGTCGCCCAGTCCGATGACGCCGACCTTCACCGCGGACCTCCAGGTGGTTCCTCGTGGACTCCCCGCAGCTTAATCCCTGGTGGAGACCTGCCCGTTGGCCCGAGGATGGCGGTCATGACGATGACTTCGGGTTCCCACCGCACCGGCCCCTCCACCGCCGCCGACGAGCGCGCGATGCTGGAGGGCTGGCTGGACTACCACCGCGCCACCCTCGCCTGGAAGTGCGAGGGCCTCGGGGAGGAGGAGCTGCGCCGGATGCCGCTGCCGCCCTCCGAGCTGAGCCTGCTGGGCCTCGTACGGCACATGGCGGAGGTGGAGCGCTACTGGTTCCGGGAGATCATGCTGGGCGAGGACCTGCCCGACCTGTACAGCACGCGCGAGGACCGGGACGGGGACTTCCACTTCACCGCTCGGGACACCTTCGCCGAGGCGGAGCAGGTGTGGCGGACCGAGGTGGAGCGGGCCCGGGAAGCCGCGGCGGGCCGTTCGTTGGACCTGACGTCGAAGCCGGAGAGCCACCACCGGGGCGAGGCGTACAGCCTGCGCTGGGTCTACACGCACATGATCGAGGAGTACGCCCGCCACAACGGCCACGCGGACCTGCTGCGCGAGCAGATCGACGGCGCCGCGGGCGTCTGACGCCGGTCCGCGGGCGGAGCCGGTCAGCGGCTGGACGCCGGTCCGGGGTGGGGGTGTCCGGAGGACGCGGCGTCACCCGTGCGGGGTGAATATCGGCTCCGGGTTTCCGCAACGGGGTCCTCGCACAGCAGAGTTGCGCGGGTGCACCCAACCCGAACCACGACGAAGCTGCTGCTCTCCGTCGCCTGCGCCGTCTCGGCGGTGTCCGGCTGTGTGAATGTGACCCCAGCCCCCGTGCAGCCGGCGGGCGCTCCCGGAACCACGGGGACCGCACCGCAGCACGAGCCGCGCGGTGGCCCGGGAGCGGCTCCGGTGGAGGTCCGGGCGCCCGCCCTGGAGGCGCTCGCGGCGCTGCCGCAGCAGCCCGCACGGCCGACGGCCCCGGCCGACGGCCGCAGCCCTGCACCAGGGGCTTCGGCGGGAGCGGCGGCAGTGGGCGCAGCGCCCGCCGGGCAGATCCCGAGGGGCGTGCCGCCGGTTCCGGACATCCCCGAGCCGCGCAGGGCCACGAAGCCGGCACCGTGGGGCAAGGCGAACCGTCCCGATCCGCTGGATCCGAAGGCGGGGGTGGCGCGCGGGCTGGCGGAGAAGCTGCCCGTGCGGCCCGCCGACGTGTGCGCGATGGGCCGCACGCACGGCCGCTGGGCCCCGGACAGCCCGGAGGCCCGTATCTGCGAGGGCGTCCACGGCGGCTGAACTCCCGCCGTCGGGCGTCAGGGGTGCTGCTCCGGGAACGGCCGGGGTCCCCCGCCCGGTTCCCGGGCCAGCAGGCGCTCCAGCCGCGCCAGGGCTGCTCGTACGCCGTCCCCGTACCCGTACCCGTCGTCCGGGAGCACTCCGGCGGCGGCCCAGGCGCGGGCCAGGTGGATCCGCGCCTCCTCGGGCCGTTTGAGCTTGAGGTAGTCGGCGGCCAGGCTGAGGTGCAGGGAGGGGTAGAGCACCCGGACGGCCGGATCGGGCTCGTCCGGCGTACGCTGCCGGTCGCCGGGCCCGTCCGCAGGCGCACCCTCCGGCCCCTGCCCCTGCCCCGGCTGCGACCTCTGCCCCGGGGCCTCCCCCGGATCCTCCTGCGGCCCGTCCCGCGGCCCGCAGGCGGCGGTCAGGGCGCGCAGGTCCCAGGCCAGCTCGTCGGCTGGGTCGTCCTGGGCGTCGGCCATGTAGTGCGCGAGCGTGCACCGGTGCAGGCCGGCGCCGTCCTCGCCGAGCTCGGTCCACAGGTCGCGGAGCCGGTTGCGTGCCTCCTCGCGGTCCCCGGCGTGCAGCAGGATGACCGCCTGGCCGATCCGGGTCATGAGGGCGTCTTCCGACGCCTCCTGTCGCTCGGTCACCGCGGCCTCCGGCTGGGTCTGCCAGACCTGATCCGGTCTGGTCGTCACGACGCTAGCCGGAGGTACCGCCCGCGGAGCCGAGGCGCGGTCGTCGCTCAGCCCAGGTCCGGGATCCGCCAGTCGATCGGCTCATGGCCCTGCGCGGCGACGGCCTCGTTGATCTGCGTGAAGGGGCGGGAGCCGAAGAACTTCTTGGCCGACAGCGGGGACGGGTGGGCGCCCTTGACGACCACGTGCCGCTCCTGGTCGATCAGGGGGAGCTTCTTCTGCGCGTACGCGCCCCACAGCACGAAGACGGCCGGGTCGGGGCGGTCGGCCACGGCGCGGATCACCGCATCGGTGAACTTCTCCCAGCCCCGGCCCTTGTGCGAGTTGGGCTCGGCCTCGCGGACGGTGAGCACCGCGTTGAGCAGGAGGACGCCCTGCTCGGCCCACGGCATCAGGTACCCGTTGTCCGGGACGGGGGTGCCGAGCTCCTCGTGCATTTCCTTGTAGATGTTGCGCAGCGACGGCGGCGTCTTGACGCCCGGCCGGACGGAGAAGCACAGGCCGTGGCCCTGGCCGGCGCCGTGGTAGGGGTCCTGGCCGAGGACGAGGACCTTCACCTTCTCGAAGGGGGTGGCCTCCAGGGCCGCGAAGACCTGCTCGCGGGGCGGGTAGACCGGCCCGTTCGCCCGCTCCTTCTCGACGAACTCGGTGAGCTCCTTGAAGTAGGGCTGGTCCAGCTCCCCGCCGAGGACGGGGAGCCAGGACTCGGGCAGCATCTGGGTCACGGCGACAACCTCCGGTAGTACAAGTCTGCGCAACTGCGTGGTGCGACAGCTCCAGAACCTACCGGGGCCCACTGACAACGCTTCACCCGCCGGGGTCCGAAGACCCCGGCAGGGCGGCTACCAGCTGGTCTTGCGGTACAGCTCCCACATCTGGAAGACGGTCTGCGGGTCCAGCGCCCGCTCGGCGCCCGCGATGTCCTCGCGTGCGGCGACGTACAGCTTGCCCTGCCAGAGCGGCAGCAGCCGGACGTCGTCCGCGAAGATCCGCTGAGCCTGCTCGAACTGCTGGACCCCTGCGGCGCGGTCGCTCTCGCGGCGGGACTTGGGCAGCAGGTCGGTGAGGATCTCCGCGTTCTCGTACGGGGTGCCGACCGCGTTCTCCTTGCCGACGAACGGCGCGATGAAGTTGTCCGGGTCCGGGAAGTCGGGGAACCAGCCTCGACCGAAGACGGGGTACTGGCCGCTCTTGTAGCCCTCCTGGAAGGTCTTCCAGGGCTGGCTGCGCAGGGTGACCTTGAACAGTCCGCTCTCGTCCAGCTGGCGCTTGATCTCGGTGAACTCGTCGGCCGTCGAGGCGCCGTAGCGGTCGGTGGTGTACCAGAAGGTCAGCTCGACCGGCTGGTTGATCCCGGCGTCCTTGAGGATCTTCTTGGCCTTGGCGACGTCCGCCTGGCCGTACTTGTCGTAGAAGGGCGTCTTGTGACCCACGACACCCTTCGGGACCATCGAGTACAGCGGCTCGGCGGTGCCCTGGTAGACCTTGGAGACGATCGCCCCGCGGTCGATGAGCTGGGCGATCGCCTGGCGCACCGGGAGCTTGTTGACGTTGGGGTCCTGGGGGTTGAACACCAGGTAACGGATCTCGGCGCCGACGTTCTCGACGACCTGGACGCCCTGCGCGTGGGCCTCGGGCGCCTGCAGCTCCTTGATCTGCGGGGCCGACAGTCCTCGGTAGGTGGCGTCGATCTCCTTGCTCTTCAACGCGCCGACCATCTGGGCGGCGTCGGCGAAGTAGCGGATGGTGACGCCGTCGTTGCGGAGGTTCGCGAAGCCGCTGTAGCCGGCGTTCTTGGCGAGGACGGCCTCACTGCCCTCCTTGTACGACTCCAGCAGGTACGGGCCGGAGCCGGTGACCTTGCCGTCCTCGCGGACCTTGTCGGCCGGATAGTCCTTGGGTGCGACCAGCGAGGCGGCGGGCGAGCCGAGGACGAAGGGGAACGTCGCGTCGGGGGTCTTCAGGTGGAAGACGACGGTCTGCGCGTCGGGGGTCTCGATCTTGTCGAGGCTGCCGAAGAGGTCCTTGGGGCCGACCTTGGAGCCGATGGTCCGGATCCGGTCGAGGGAGTACTTGACGGCCTTGGCGTCGAGCGCCTCACCGTTGGAGAACTTCAGGCCCTTGCGCAGGGTGCAGCGGTACGACTCGTTCGCGGAGTCGGTGAACTCGCAGTTCTGGGCGGCGTCCGGCTGGGGCTTGGAGGAGCCCGTGGGGAACGCCAGGAGGGTCTGGTAGACGTTGCGGTACAGCTCCCAGGAGCCGTCCCATGCGGCGGCGGGATCGAGGGTGCTCGGGGCGCTCGTCGTGCCGACGACGATTCTCTTCTCGGCGTCTTTGCTGTCGTCGGAAAGCATGCCGCATCCGGCGAGCAGGGATATGGACGCAAGGGCCGCAGTGATCTGCAGGCTTCTGGTCCGGTTGGACACGTGCACGCTCCTCGATCTGCCAGGGGTGCGGCAAACCCTAGCGCAGTGCGTCACAAATCCAATGGGTAGGTTTGGTGTGACACTTGACCGATTTCGCGCCTGTTCGATACGTATTTGCCTCCCGTCGGGAGGCAAATACGTCCGGTTATCGATCAGTGGACTCCGGCATTGAGGAACATTCCTCCGTCCACGACCAGAGTTTGACCGGTGATCCATTCCGCTTGCGCGGAGGTGAGAAATGCCGCAGCTCCGCCGATGTCCGCCGGAACCCCCAGGCGCCCGAGCGGGTAGGCGGAGGCGGCCTCCGTCTCCCGGCCTTCGTAGAGCGCCTGAGCGAACCTGGTCTTGACCACCGCGGGCGCGATCGCGTTGACCCGGACCCCCGGCGCCATCTCGTGCGCGAGCTGAAGGGTGAGGTTGACCATGGCGGCCTTGCTCATCCCGTACGCGCCGATGAAGGGCGAGGCGGAGATGCCGGCGATCGAGGCGATGTTCACGATCGCGCCGCCGTTGTCCTTCTGCCAGGCGTGCCAGGTGCGCTGGGCGAATCCGAGCGCGGAGATCACGTTGGTCTCGAAGACCTTGCGGGCCACGTTCAGGTCCAGGTCCGCGATGGGACCGAAGACCGGATTGGTGCCCGCGTTGTTGATCAGGAAGTCGACCCGCCCGAAGGCCTCCATCGTGCGCTCGACGGCGACGGCCTGGTGGTCCTCGTCGTGCGCCTTGCCGGCGACGCCGATCACCCGGTCCGCACCGAGCCCCTCGACGGCCTCCTTGAGCGCCTCCTCGTTGCGGCCGGTGATGCACACCCGGTCACCCCGGGCCACCAGCGCCTCTGCGATGCCGTAGCCGATGCCCCGGCTCGCGCCGGTGATCAGCGCGACCTTGCCGCTGTCCGTTCCTTGGTACGCCATGGTCGGTCGTCCGCCTTTCGTCAGTTGAGCGGGCCGCCGGCCACGTACAGGACCTGGCCGGACACGAAGCCGGCGGCCTCGCCCGTGAAGAACGCGATCGCGTTGGCGATGTCGTCCGGGTTCCCGACGCGCTGGACGGGGATCTGCGTGGCGGCGGCGGCCTGGAACTCCTCGAAGCCCATGCCGACGCGGGCCGCCGTCTGGGCGGTCATCTCCGTGGCGATGAAGCCGGGGGCGACGGCGTTGGCGGTGACGCCGAACTTGCCGAGCTCGATGGCCAGGGTCTTGGTGAAGCCCTGCAACCCAGCCTTGGCGGCGGAGTAGTTGAGCTGGCCGCGGTTGCCGAGGGCCGAGCTGCTCGACAGGTTCACGATGCGGCCGAACTTGGCGTCCACCATGTACTTCTGACAGGCCCTCGCCATCAGGAACGCGCCGCGCAGGTGGACGTTCATGACGGTGTCCCAGTCGCTGTCGCTCATCTTGAACAGCAGGTTGTCGCGCAGCACACCGGCGTTGTTGACCAGGATGGTCGGGGCGCCCAGCTCGCTCGCGACACGCTCGACCGCCGCTTCCACCTGCGCCGCGTCCGAGACGTCGCAGCCGACCGCCAGGGCCTTGCCGCCGGCGCGCGTAATGGCCTCGACGGTGTCCTTGCAGGCTGCCTCATCGAGGTCGAGTACGGCGACGGCCCGGCCCTCGGCGGCCAGGCGGACGGCGGTGGCCGCGCCGATGCCCCGGGCCGCCCCGGTCACGACGGCGACGCGCTGCTCGGTGGTGGACATGCTGGATCTCCTCGCCCTTGGAATCCTCTTGGCGGCCACCCAGGGGTGAGCAACCGCTTAGTAGCTTCAGTTGAGGAGACGCTAGGAGCCCCGGCACCCGGTGTCAACGGCGCCGGGCCCGGGGCCCCGGAGCAGAACGGATCAACGCACCAGCAGATCGAGCAACCGTTCCACTTCGGCTTCGGGGTCGACCGTCAGCCCGGTGTGCACCGGCCCGGGCTGCACCACCGTGCTGCGCGGCGCGATCAGCCAGCGGAACCGGCGGCCCGGGTCGTCACCCGCGGCCTGGCCGGCCTCCTCGCCGCCGCTGCACACGCCCTCTACACCGCGCAGGGCGGCGCGTACGCCGGTCACGTCGGCCTCCGGGTCCAGTGCGAGGAGCTTCGCCTCGTCGAGGTGGGTGCGCGCGGCGACGTACGAGCGCGCCCGGCAGTAGACGATCACTCCGGCGTTGAAGCACTCGCCGCGCTCCACCCGGGGTACCACGCGCACCAGCGCGTACTCGAACACGTCCCGCTTGGTCACTCGTCGCCGCTCTTCTGCTTGTTCCTGGTCGTGTGGGGCCATTCGGGGAGGTGATCGGTCAGCCAGCCCGGCGGCTTCTGCGGAGCCTTCACCTCCGGCTCCATGGAGATCCTCTCGTGGATGGTGGCCGCACGGGGCACCAGGGCCTCCACGTAGGCGCGTCGCACGGCGTCGGCCGAGTCGAAGCCGGGCTCGTCCACCAGCCACTCGTCGGGGACGTCGGCGGCCACCTCGGTGAGCAGCTCCTCGGTGACCAGGGGGGCGAGCTCGGCGGCGGCCGCCGCGAGGTCCGGGCCGACGGGGGCCAGGGCGTGGTCGGAGGCGTTGTAGGGCTTGGCCGCAGCGCTCTGCGCGGTGGGCCAGTTGTGGTGCCAGATCATGGTGGCGCCGTGGTCGATCAGCCACAGCTTCCCGTGCCAGACCAGCATGTTCGGATTGCGCCAGGACCGGTCGACGTTGTTGACGAGGGCGTCGAACCAGACCACGCGGCCGGCCTCGACCGGGTCGACCCGGTACGCGAGCGGGTCGAAGCCGATCGACCCGGGCAGGTAGTCCATCCCGAGGTTGAGGCCGCCGCTGGCCTTGAGCAACTCCTGCACCTCCTGGTCGGGCTCGGCGAGCCCGATGACGGGGTCGAGCTGCATCTGCACCAGGCGCGGCACCCGCAGCCCCAGCCGCTGGGCCAGGCGGCCGCAGATGACCTCGGCGACCAGGGTCTTGCGGCCCTGGCCGGCTCCGGTGAACTTCATGACGTAGGTTCCGAGATCGTCGGCCTCGACGATCCCCGGCAGCGAGCCGCCCTCACGCAGCGGCGTGACGTAGCGGGTCGCGATCACTTCGGACAGCATCCGCCCAGGTTACGGGGGTCAGCGGGCGGGGGCCCACGCATATACGAGCGCGGCCGTGGTGGTCAGCTCGGCGACCAGGGAGAGGGAGTTGCGGACCACCTCCGCGGTGTAGGCGGCGGGCACCCCGGCGATGGCGTCGGTGGGGACCACGACCCGGTAGCCGAGGTTGACGGCGTCGAAGACGGTGTTCGGGATCGCGATGTTGGAGGAGACGCCGGCGACGACGAGGGTGCGGACGCCGAGGTTGCGCAGGAGGGCGTCCACCTCGGTCCCGGCCATCGGCGACAGGCCGTGCAGGCGGCGTACCACCAGGTCCTCTTCGGCGACCCGGATGGGCGGTGCGACCCGGACCGCCCGGCTCCCGGTCAGCTGGCGCACCGGGAGCCGGCCGGCGGCCCCGAACAGCCGGGCGTTGGCACTGGCCCCGCGCCCGTCCGGCCGCCGCTCGGCGACGGCGTGCAGCACCTGGACGCCCGCCGCGTGTGCGGCGTCGACCAGTGCGGCCACCCGCTCCAGCATCCCGGAGTCCCGGGCCTCCTCGGCCAGTTCGGGCAGGGCGCTCTCCTCGCCGACGACGCCGTTCTGGCACTCGACGGTGAGCAGCGCGGTGGTGGCGGGCTCGGTTGCGGTGGCGGGCTCGGGTCGGGTCATGGCTCCCCCTGGCGTGGCGACCGAAGAGCCCGCATGATTCCTGACACACAGTCAGATGTGAAGGGGTGGGGTGCGGTACGGATGGAGCCGATGGAGCCGATGGAGCCGACGGAGCAGTCGGACGGCGCACGCGCGACCCAGCGACGGGGCCGCCGCATCATGATGACCGACGAGGAGGTCGACGCCTTCCTGCGCGAGCAGCGCACCTGCCGGGTGGCGACCGTATCGCCGGACGGCCGCCCGCACGTGGGCGCCCTGTGGTTCGCCTGGGACGGCACCTCGCTGTGGCTGTACTCGATCACGCGCAGCCGCCGCTGGGCCGACCTGCGCCGGAACCCGCGGATCTCGGTGGTCGTGGACGCGGGCGAGGCGTACGGGGAGCTGCGCGGGGTCGAGCTGTCGGGCCGCGCCGTCTTCGTCGGCGAGGCCCCGCGCACGGGCGGGCCGTGCCCGGAGCTGGCGGAGGTGGAGCGGATCTTCCCGGCCAAGAACTTCGGCATCGCGCAGATGCCGCACGACGGGCGGCACGCCTGGATCCGCCTCACCCCGGATTCGGTCGTCTCCTGGGACTTCCGCAAGCTGTAGGGGCGCGGCGCCGGGCCCGTACACGGGCTCAGAGCCCCGCGGCGACCTCGCGTAGGGCGTCGACGGCGGCCCTGATCGAGGGGCGCCGGTCGGCGTCGGCCCGCCAGACCACGTAGACGTGCCGGCGGACGGCGTCGGACACGGGCAGCAGGCGGACGCCGGCCGGCACCGGCCCGCGGCCGAGCCGGGGGGTCACGCACACCCCGAGTCCGGCTTCGACGAAGGCGAGCTGGGTGTGGTGTTCCTCGGCGATGTGCCGGATGCGGGGCTCCACTCCCAGCCCGCGCAGGGTGTAGACGAGCCATTCGTGGCAGAACTGGCCCTCGTTCCAGGAGATCCACTCGTCGGCCGCGAACTCCCCGAGGGAGATGCGCGCCCGGTCGGCCAGCGGGTGGCCGACGGGCACCGCGATGTCGCAGGCGTCGTCGAGGAGGTGGGCGCGGGTGAGCTCGGCCGGCACCGGCATCCGCTTGTTGTGCCAGTCGATGGCCAGGGCCAGGTCGAGGTCGCCGCGCACGACGGCCGCCATGCTCTCTTCCGGCTCCTGCTCGCGCACCAGGGCCCGCAGTCCGGGGTGGGCGGCGGCCAGCGCGGTCAGCGCCCCGGGGAGCAGCCCGCGCATCGCGGTGGGGAAGGCCCCGATCCGCAGTTCGCCGACGGCGTGCCCGCGCTGGGCCTCGACATCGGCCTGGGCGATCTCCACCTGCGAGAGGATCCGGGCCGCGTGGTCGGCGAGGAGCCGCCCGGCGTCGGTGAGGCGGACCCCGCGCCCGTTCTTGGCGAGCAACGGCTGGCCGACCTCGCGCTCCAGCTTGGCCATCTGCTGGGACACCGCGGAGGTGGTGACGTGCAGGCCGTCGGCCGCGCCGCTGACCGAGCCGTGGCGGGCGAGTGCGTCCAGGGTACGCAGGCGCTCCAGGTTCAACATGTAAGCGATGCTACGCCGTCACGCCAAAGAAATCTCGCTTGTCCTACGTAGTTGAGCGGAGCAGAGTACTCCCCATGAGCGCACCCGCCACACCCCGTCCCGCGCCGTCGCCGGGCGCAGTCCGCACGTCCCCGCTCGCCCGGCCCGTCCGGTCCGTCCGGTCCGCCCTCATGGACTGGCGCCTCCGCTTCGCGCTCCTCTCGGTGGTGTGGGGCTTCAGCTTCCTCCTGATCAAGGTGGGGACGCAGGGGTACGCGCCGTTCCACGTCGCCCTGGGGCGGGTGTTCTTCGGGGCGCTGGCCCTGCTGGCGGTACTCCTGGTCCGGCGCGAGCCGCTCCCCCGCGGCCGGCGCACCTGGGCCCACCTCACCGTGGCGGCGCTGCTGCTCAACACCCTGCCGTTCTCGCTCTTCTCGTACGCGGAACTGACGATCCCGTCCAGCCTGGCGGGCATCTGCAACGCCACCTCCCCGCTGTGGGGAATGGCACTGTCGCTGGTGGCGCTGTCCGAGGACCGCCCGACCCGGCGCCGCGTCGCCGGCCTCGGCCTGGGCTTCCTCGGGGTGCTGACCGTCCTCGGCGCCTGGCAGGGCTTCTCCGGCATCGACGCCAAGGGCACCGCCTTCGCCCTGCTGGCCTCGCTCTGCTACCCGATCGGCTGGATCTACGTCCGCCGCACCCTGGCCTCGGTGCCGGGCTCCCCCGTGGCCCTGACCGGCGCGCAGCTGCTGGTCTCCACCCTCCAGCTGCTGCTGGTCAGCGCCCTGTTCACGGCGGCGCCGACCTCGCTGCCGCTGTGGCCGACGCTGGCCGTGATCGCCCTGGGAGCGCTCGGCACGGGGATGGCCCTGCAGATGCAGTACGGCCTGGTGGCGGAGATCGGCCCGACCACGGCCCAGATGGTCACCTATTTCATCCCCGTCATCGCCACCACGGCGGGCGTGCTGCTGCTGGGCGAGCAGCTCCACTGGAACACCCCGGTCGGCGCGGCCGTCGTCCTGGCGGGCGCAGCCCTCACCCAGACCCGCCGCCGCTGAGTCGTCCGCCCGCACGACCACCGGCGACGGTCGCACCGTAGGTCCACCCGGCGGGACCCGGCACGGCTCCGCCTTCCACGTTCCGCTTCCTGCTCGCGCTCGGCCCGGCCCGGCCCGGCCGCCCGGTCTCCGCCCCCCGCCACCCGGCGCTGTGGCGCCCGGCCGCCCGGTCAGTCGAAGCGGCCGGCCGGGGCGGGGCGTACCGCCGCCGCGAGGGCGTCGGCGAGCAGGGCCACCTCGGCGGGCTCCAGCCCGGACACCGTCACCCGTACGCCGGACCCCGACCGCACCCGGAACCGGCTGCCCGGCGCCACCGCCCACCCGGCCGCCAGCATCCGCGCCACCACTCCCGTCTCGTCGGCGACGGGCACCCACACGTTCATCCCGCTGCGCCCGTGTGCCCGTACCCCGCGCTCCCCCAGGGCCGCGACCAGGGCCCCGCGCCGCTCCCCGTAGGAGCGTGCGACCGCCGCCGGGTCGACCAGCCCCGAGGACCACAGGTCCGCCACCGCGTACTGGAGCACCCGGCTCACCCATCCCGGCCCGAGCCGCTGGCGCCCGCGGACCCGGTCCAGGGTCACGTCGTCGCCGGTCAGCACCGCCAGGCGCAGGTCCGGCCCGTACGCCTTCGCCGTCGACCGCACCAGCGCCCAGTGCCGGGTCACCCCGCCGAGCGGGTGCAGCGGCACGTCGACGATGCCGTGCCCGTGGTCGTCGTCGATCACCAGCACCTGGGGGTGGGCCGCCAGTACCGCCCGCAGCTCCGCCGCGCGCCGCCCGCTCACGGCCGCCCCGGTCGGGTTCTGGGCCCGGGAGGTCACCAGCAACGCCCGCGCCCCGCGCTGCAGGGCCTGCTCCACCCCTGCGGCCGACGGCCCCTCGTCGTCCACGGCCACCGGCTCCACCCGCAGGCCGAGCGCTGCCATCAGGTCCAGCATGCTCCCCCAACCGGGGTCCTCGACGGCGACCGCGTCGCCGGGGCGCAGGTGTGCGTTCAGCACCCGCTCGATCCCGTCCAGCGCGCCCGAGGTCACCGCCAGCGGCCCGGACGGCACCCCGTCCGCGTCGAACCCGGCCCGGGCCGGCCGCGCCAGCTCCGGCGCGACCGGATCGTGCCCGTACAGGGTCGGCTGCTGCTCGTAGCGTGCCGCGGCCGCGGCGAGCGCGGCGTCCAACCGCGGCAGCAGCCGCACGTCCGGATTGCCGGACGCCACATCGCGCGTGCCCGGCGGTACCGCAGGGCGCAGCTCGTCCCGCGGGGCACTGGCCGGCCGGCCCCGCACCCGGCTGCCGCGCCGCCCGTCCGTCTCGATGACCCCGCGCTCGCGCAACGTGCGGTAGGCGGCGGCCACGGTGTTCGGGTTCACCCCCAGCACACCGGCGAGCTCCCGCATCGGCGGCAGCAGCGTTCCGGGCGGGAGCGCGCCCGACCCCACACCCTTCTCCACGCTGGCGGCGATGTCCGATGCCCGACGCCCTGTGAACCGATACTCTTCTAGCACAAAGACCATTATGCACTAGTGCAATGGAGTCGCGCCATGACCGCCAGGCCCGAGACCGCCGAGACCGCCGAGACCGCCGAGACCTACGAGCCCACCGAGACCTACGAGCCCACCGGCCGTACGGTCCCGACCCGCTCCCGCGAGCGGGCGCGCTACGACCGCGCAACCGTGCACGCGATACTCGACCAGGCCTACGTCTGCCACCTCGGCTTCGTCCGCGACGGGGCGCCGGTGGTCCTGCCCACGCTGTACGCGCGGGTCGGTGAAACCCTGTACGTCCACGGCTCCACCGGCTCCCGCCCGCTGCTCGCCGCGGGCAAGGCCGACCCGGGGTTGCCGGTCTGCCTCACCGTGACGCACGTGGACGGCCTGGTGCTGGCACGCTCGGCGTTCCACCACTCGATCAACTACCGCTCGGTGATCGTGCACGGCACCGCCTACCAGGTGACCGACGAGGACGAGCGCCGCACGGCCCTGGACGCCCTGGTCGACCACGTGGTGCCGGGCCGCTCGGCCGACTGCCGGCCCGCGAACGCCCGGGAGCTCGCCGCCACCGCGGTGATCCGCGTGGACCTGGCCGAGGTGTCGGCGAAGCTGCGGGCCGGCGGCCCGAACGACGACCCCGAGGACCTGGACCTGCCCTACTGGTCGGGCGTGGTCCCGGTCGCGCCGGTGCACGGGACCCCCGTACCGGCCGACGGCCTGGCCCCGGGCACCGCCGCTCCTGACTACCTCGCGGCGCTCTGAGCCGGTGCGGCGGGCCGGGCCTGCGCCCCACCGCCCACCGGCTCACCACCGGGGGGCGCAGCGCCGTCCGCCGGCCGCCGGGCCTCGGCGGCGATCAGCCCGCCGACCGCGCTCAGCAGCAGGACGGTGCCGAGCGCCACCGCTCCGGTCAGCCGCTCCCCGAGCACGAGAACGGCGATCACGGCTGCGCTGACCGGCTCGATCAGCATGATCACCGACACCGTCGCGGCCCGCACCACCGCCGCCCCGGTGAAGTAGAGGGCGTACGCCAGGGCCGTCGGCACGGTGGCGACGTACACCAGCAGCCACAGCACCCGCCCCGGTTCCGCAGTGTGCGGCAGCAGCCCCTCCACGGCGGCGAGCGGCAGCAGGCACAGCGCCCCCACCGCGGCCGACCAGGCGGTGGTGACCAGCGGATCGCCCGCGGCGCCGCGCCGCCCGAGCGCACGGGCCCGCAGGGTCATCCCCGCGTACCCGGCGGCCGAGACCAGGGCCCAGCCGACGCCGAGCGGCCGCACCGCCCCGGAGCCACCGCCGAGGACGAGCACGGCGAGCCCGGCGAGCGCACCGGCGACGGCGGCCACCCCGCCCGCGCCGAGCCGTTCGCCCATCCGGTACCAGGCCCCGACGGCGATCAGCACCGGCCCGGCCCCGAGGGTGACCACGGTGCCCACCGCGAGGCCGGTCTCCTGCACGGCGGCGAAGTACGCGGCCTGGAAGACCGTGAACAGCAGCCCCGTCCCGACGAGCGAGCCCGCGGAGGGGCGCGGCGCGGCAGTCGCACGGCGGGGTCGGCTTCGGCGTACCCGGCGCACGGTGAGCACCCGGCGTACGGCGAGCACGCCCAGCAGCACGGCGAGGCCGCCCGCGCAGCGCCAGAACGTCAGGGCGAGCGGACCGAGGTCACTGGCCAGGTAGAGGAGTGAGGCGGCAGCACCGGCGGTGCCCCAAGCGACGCCGGCGATGACGAGGGACAGCAGACCGCGCCCAGGAGCGGGCGAGTGGTTCGACACGTGTTTTCTCCGCGCATGCGTGAAGGATGAAAGGGACGGCTCATCGCTTCGCGGGCAGCACGGACCGGCCCGGGAGCCTCCCGGGCCAGGTCCTCGTCGGTGCGGTGTCGGCCGCCCGCGCTAGGCGGCGGGCGGCGGAAGCACGGTCGAATGCATGCCCGCCACCCTATGCGGTGGTGGTCTCCCGGTCGACCGCGACCGGTACGGGCCGCTCCGCTTCCCGTACCGGCGTCGCCGCCGGGCGCGCGGTCTGGGCGATGAAAGCTCCGCCCAGCACTAGCGCACCGCCGATGACCTGCGGCGTCGACAGGTGCTCGCCGAGCAGGACCCAGGCGAACACGGTGGCGACGACGGCCTCCAGGAACGCCACGACGGAGGCCACCTGCGGGGAGAGGCTGCGCACGGACACGATGCCGGTCAGATACGCGAACACGGTCGCGACGAGCACGACCCAGCCGAGCAGCAGTGGCGCGGGCACCGCCGTGTCGCCCATCCACGCCTGGCCGCCCAGCACCTGCCAGTCGATCTCCCACGGGCGGGCGAGCACCGTCATCACGAGCGCGCCGATGAGCATGCCGTACGCGATCACGCCGATCGGGTCGGGCGCGTCCTCGCCGTCGGCACCCTGGTCGGCGAAGACGAAGTAGAAGGCCTGGCAGCAGGCGGCGCAGAGGCCGAGCAGCACTCCCAGCGCGTCCAGCTTCAGTCCGGCCCAGACCTCCACCACGCACGCCAGGCCCACCACGGCCACCGCGGCTCCGGCCGCAGCCGCCCGGGTCACCGGCCTGCGCTGCACGAAGCGGATCCAGCCGAGCAGCAGCGCCGGCCCCAGGTACTCCAGCAGCAGAGCGACACCGACGGGGATGCGGGACAGGGAGGCGAAGTAGAAGGCCTGCACGCCCGCGACGGCGACGATGCCGAAGCCGGCGAGCAGCAGCGGTTTGCGGCGCAGCAGGGCCCGGTGCCGCCAGGCCAGCGGAGACAGCACCAGCGCTGCCCCGCCGACCCTGAGCCAGACCATGTGCAGGGGATCCAGCCCCGCCTCGATCAGCGGCTTCGCCGCCACTCCCGAACCACCGAACGCGAACGCGGAGACCAGCGCGAGGCCGAGTCCGGCGTTCCTCCCAGACGCTTGCATCCGGCCATCATGACAGGGCTTGTCAGGACCGTCATGCCCGTGACGCCTGTTGAGACACAGCCGATACCCGCCGTGACCGGCCCTTACTCATCTGACGACTCGTCAGTATTGTGTGTTCCGCCCGCCGGGGCTACGTTCCGCCGCACGTACCCGACGAGAGGGGTGGTGACGGCATGGCGGAAGTGACCGCGCAATCACGCATCGAGGCGTCCCCCGCACGACTCTGGGCCCAGCTGACGGACTGGCCGGCGTACGGCCGGTGGAGCATGACGCACACGAGCTTCCCGAAGGGCGGACCGCAGGACCTCGCGGTCGGCGTGACCTTCGAGGAGAACATGAAGATGATGGGCTTTCCGGCCGAGGTCGTCTGGACCGTCTCGGAACTGGAGGAGGAGCGCCTCTTCGCCATCACCGGCAAGGGCCCGATGGGGGTCGCCGTCCTCACCCGCTACACCCTGGTCCCCGACGGCGGGGCCACCGTCGTCCGCATCGACGGGGAGTTCACCGGGGCGGCCGTCTCCTTGATGGCGGGGAAACTCAAGGACTCCGCCACCGCCGCCCTGAACGAGTCGCTGCGCAAGCTCGCCGGCCTGGTCGCCTGACCCCTCCGGGTTTCGGCCACCCCGCACGCGCGGGCGTGCCCCGCGGGCAGTCGGGCCCGCGGGGCACGCGCCGCAGCCGCCGACCAAGGCCCGTCGGCCACGGCCAGGATCGGGTGGAACTGCTTCCGGGCCTCGTCGATCACCTGACCGGTCCAGTCCTCCGGGATTGGCCTTTGTCTGCGATCAAGGAACGGCCCTACCGTCGGGCCATGCGCCTCCGAATCGTCGACGCCTTCACCGACCGCCCCTTCGGCGGCAACCCCGCCGGGGTGCTGCTCCTGGAGGACGGCTTCCCCCCGGACCCGTGGCTGCAGCAGGTCGCCGCCGAGGTCAACCTCTCCGAGACGGCCTTCGCCCACCCCCTGCCGCCGGGCGGGGACGCCGACTGGGCGCTGCGCTGGTTCACCCCCACCGCGGAGGTGGACATGTGCGGCCACGCCACCCTGGCCACCGCGCACGTCCTGGCCAGCAGCGGCCTCGCCCGGGGCCTGATCCGGTTCACCGCCCGCTGCGGCCCCCTCACCGCCGAGGCGGCCGAGGACGGCACCCTCACCCTGGACTTCCCGACCTCCGCCCTGACCCCCGTCGCGCCCGAGCCCGCCGTGCGCGAGGCCCTCGGCGCGGAGATCCGGTCCGTCCACGACACGTCCGCGCACGTCGGCGACCTCGTCGTAGAGCTGGCGGACGAGCGGACCGTACGCGAGCTCACCCCCGACATCGCAGCTCTGCGCGGCTACGCCAGGCGCGGCGTGATCGTCACGGCCCGGGCCGAAGACCCCGCCCGCGGCTACGACTTCGTCTCCCGCGGCTTCTTTCCGGCCTTCGGGATCGACGAGGACCCGGTCACCGGCAGCGCCCACACCGCTCTCGCCCCCTTCTGGGCGCAACGCCTGGGCCGCACGCAGCTGACGGGCCTCCAGGGCGGTGCCCGCACGGGCCTGGTACGGGTCACCCTGACGGGCGACCGCACCCTCCTGACCGGGAACGCGGTCACCGTCATCGACGGCGAACTGCTCGCCCGCCCCTGACCCTCCCGCGCGGCGCCGGCCCCCCGGCACAAGGGCCTACGAGGGGGTCGGCAGCCAGTCCACCTCGCCCGCGAGCAGCGCGTACCCGCCGAAGGCCACGATGTCGAGCAGGGCGTGCGCGACGACGAGTGGCATCACCCGCCCCCACCGGCGGTAGGCCAGCACGAAGACGGCGCCCATCACCATGTTCCCGATGAAGCCGCCGATGCCCTGGTAGAGGTGGTACGAACCGCGCAGCACCGAGCTGGCCACCAGGGAGCCCGTGGGCGACCAGCCCAGCTGGTCGAGTCGGCGCAACAGGTAGGCCAGCACGATGACCTCCTCCACCACGGAGTTCTGCACCGCGGAGAGGATCAGCACCGGGAACTTCCACCACACGTCCGGCAGCGCCTCCGGCACCACCGTGAGGTTGAACCCGCTCGCCCGCGCCGCCAGGTAGAACGCCAGCCCGGCGCTCCCGATCCCCGCCGCCACCAGCGTCCCGCGCGCCAGGTCCCAGCCGGGCCGGGTGCGGTCGAAGCCCAGCACCCGCAACCCCGGCACCCCCTCCCGGGTCAGCAGGTGGGCGACCAGCAGCACGGGCACCAGCGCGGTGCAGATCCCGAACAACTGCCAGGCCAGGTCCAGCCAGGGCCGGCCGGGGGCGTACGAGCCGTTCAGCGTGGCGGCCTGGTCCTTCAGGCCGCCCGGCTTGGTGAGCGAGCCGATGAAGCTGATCAGCGAGGAGACGGCGCTCGCTCCCAGGGACAGGGCGAGCACCAGCAGCGTCTCGGTGCGCAGGAGGCTCCGCCGCCCGTCCTCGTCCAACGACCCGACCACCGGCTCCGGCTGCGCCCGCACGTCCGACTCCCGTTCCGCCATCCCGTTCCGACCACCCCATACTGCCCCTTCGGCGGCAGAACGGGATCACCGGCCGGCGATCCGGCTGCGGCGGCCCGGCTCAGGGCCTGCGGGCAGGTACGGGCGCCCCCCTCTCCTGCGCGGGAAGGCCGACCGGCCAGGTGTGCACGGGGTCGCCCCCGTGCATCAGCTCGCTGTAACGGCGGGTGATCGCGGCGAGGGCCGCGTCCCGGTCCAGGCCGGCTGCGAGCGCCCGGTGGTAGGTGTCCACCTGCCAGGTCGCCCCGTTCACCCGCCGCCGGCAGCGCTCCTCGATGATGCCGAGGTAGTGGTCCCGGTCGGCGCGCTCGATGCCCCAGGCGTCCAGCCCCGCAGCGGCCATGGGCAGCAGCTCGTCCAGGACCAGCCTCACGGCGGGGACGCTGGCCAGGCCGCCGCCGCGGCCGCGGCGCGGCCACCGCAGCCGGGCGTCGATCCCGTACCGGCAGGCCGCGTCGAAGTTGGCCTCCGCTTCGGCGAACGGCAGCCGGGTCCACACCGGGCGCTGCTCGTCGGCGAGGGTGCGGACGAGCCCGTAGTAGAAGGCGGCGTTCGCGACGACGTCGGCGACCGTCGGTCCGGCGGGCAGCACGCGGTTCTCCACCCGCAGGTGCGGCACTCCGTCGGCGACCCCGTACACGGGCCGGTTCCACCGGTAGATGGTGCCGTTGTGCAGGACCAGCTCCTGCAGGCTCGGCACCCCGCCCTCGGCGAGCACCCGCAGCGGCTCCTCCTCGTCGCAGATGGGCAGCAGGGCGGGGAAGAAGCGGACGTTCTCCGCGAAGAGCTCGTACACCGACTCCACCCAACGCTCCCCGAACCAGGTCCGCGGCCTCACCCCCTGCGCCTGGAGCTCGGGCGGCCGGGTATCGGTGGCCTGCGTGAACAGCGGTGGACGGGACTCCCGCCACAGTTCGTGCCCGAACAGGAACGGCGAGTTGGCGCCGACGGCTATCTGGACGGCGGTCACCGCCTGTGCCGCGTTCCACACGTCGGAGAACCGGGCCGGCGTCACCTGTAGGTGCAGCTGGACGGAGGTGCAGGCGGCCTCCGGGACGATCGACCCGGTGCTCCAGGTCATCCGCTCCACCCCGTCGATGTCGAGGAGGAAGTCCTCGCCGCGCAGCATCAGGATCTGCTCGTTCAGCAGGGAGTAGCGGTCCACCGCCGACAGATTGGCGGTGACCAGGTCGGAGCGGCTGATCGTCGGCAGGATGCCGATCATCACCACGCCCGCGTCGACCGCCGCTGCCTGCCGGTGCGCATAGCCGAGCCCCGCGCTCAGCTCTTCGGCGAGCTGGTCGAATACCCGCCCGCCGAGCCGGTGCGGAAGTACGTTCACCTCCAGGTTGAACATGCCGAGTTCGGTCTGGAAATCCTGACTCGCAATGCGCTCGAGAACCTGGGCATTCAGCATTCTCGGCATCCCGTCGGCCCCCGCCAGATTCAGCTCGATCTCCAGCCCCATCATGTTCTTCGGGCGGTCGAACCGCTTCTCCGCCAGAAGCCGCTCCAGTCCCTCCAGGCACTCGTGGAGCTTCCTCCGATACCGTCGGCGATCGGACAGGTCGAATCCGCCCGCCACGACCTTCTCCCCCATCGAAGCGTCCCTCCTCGAGTGGGCGTCGCCCGGGCACCCGGACGCGCGTGTACGGTCGATGATGCCCCGGAGGCGAGATCGATAACGCAGCGGGGAGGGTCGCGACAGGGAGCGTGCGCCGGTTTGGCCGAAGGGCGCCATGGCACATTCACCTGGCAAGCACCCGTATGCAAATTCCGCATCGGTTTTGCCGGTTCCGGATAATCGAAGCTTTCCAGCCGAGCCCCCGTCAGGTAATCTCCGAGGTCAGCGCGACGTGTTCGCGTGTATCCGGCATGCATGCCATGTCAGCGGGACCGGTAAGCGCCTTGCCTGTAATAGGCGGGCCGGCTAGCCGAAACACTGCATGAACACATGTCGTATAAACTCCGCAAACGAGGCAGAGAGTTGGCGCGCGGCCATTGCCCCTCAGCCCCCCTCTGGCCCCAGAATGCGACAGCGCCGTCCCGCACTGCCCCCCGATCCACAGGTCTCCCAAGTGAGAGGCGACCCACCATGCCGCTGCATGTCCCCCCGGCTCCCGCGCCTGCCCTCCGCAGCGTCCTCACGGCACTCGGTTCCCCCGCAGCCGTCGCGGCGGGCACCCCCGCCCTGCGCGCCGTGCAGGGCCCGCTGACCGCGGAGCTGCCACTGCCGGTCCACGTCCTCGACCGGCTCGGCGTGTCCCAGCCGACCGCCCCGGCCCGGCCGCCCCGCACCCGGCTGACCGGCTGGCGGTTCCTGATCCGCAGCGGCGACCGGCACATCGCCGCCGCGGACACCCGGCTGACCCCGGACGGCTGGATCTTCTCCCATTTCTTCGAGGGCCCCTACGTCGCCGCCACCGAGCGGGCACTGCGCCTGGCGGAGGCGCTGGGCAAGGACTACCAGCCCCGGTTGCTGTCCGTCCCGGAGCTGTACATGCTGACGCTGTGGCTGCACGGGTCGGTCGGAGCCGATGCCTCCGCCGGGCTGCCGGCCGCGGCGGACCTGCTGGTGCCGCTGGCCCCGGCCCCGCCGGGCATTGCCGCGTACCGGCCGCATCCGGTGTCCGAGCTGCTGCCCGTGATGACTCACCGGCTCACCCCGCCGGCCCCGCCGATGAGGCCGCCACTGGCTGCTCCGGCCGCCTGATCAGGCCTCTCCCCCGGACGGCCCATCCGGCGTAGTACCGCCGGGCCACTCGTGAACCACCCAAAATGACAGGGGAGTTGGGCTGAACCGCCCGCACGGGTGATGCGTCATCAATCTGTGAGGACAGCTGCCGGAAATCCCTGCGGACCGAGGTCCGGAGGGCAACACTGGGACTGACCGCATCAAGTCGTCGACCACGGGGGGCGGCCATGAACAAGGCATCGAGCCGCAGCACACACACCACACCGCAGCGAAAGAACGCATCCATGTGCCAGCACCAGCCAGCGTGCCCGTCAGCCGACTCCGCCGACCGGGAGGCCGCGAAGCCCGTGGCCAACCACCCGGAACAGGGCTGGAGCCTGCTGTGCAACGGTGTTCTGCTCTTCGAGGACACCGGTGAGCTGCTGCCGGACGGCCAGATCATCGCACCGCACCGCCCGCTCGTGGCGGCGCCGGCGGCCTAGCCGAAGCCGGCTCGACGGAACGCCGGAGCGCACGCCGAAGCCGAAGGGGCCGGCCCGGGAGCAATTCTCCCGGACCGGCCCCTTCACCGTGCAGTCAGCTCATGCTTTTGTGTCAGGTCGCCGCACGGATCAGTTGTCGTACTCGTCCAGCGGCGGGCAGGAGCACACCAGGTTGCGGTCGCCGAAGGCGCCGTCGATACGGCGCACCGGCGGCCAGTACTTCTCCGTCGCCGAAACGCCGCCCGGGAAGAGGGCCTCGTCCCGGGTGTACGCGTGCGTCCACTCGCCGCCGAGCATCGCCGCGGTGTGCGGGGCGTTGCGCAGCGGGTTGTCCTCCGCCGGCCACTCGCCGGACGCGACCCGCTCGATCTCCGCGCGGATGGCGATCATCGCGTCGCAGAACCGGTCGATCTCGACGAGGTCCTCGGACTCCGTCGGCTCGATCATCAGCGTGCCGGCCACCGGGAAGGACATGGTCGGGGCGTGGAAGCCGTAGTCGATCAGACGCTTGGCGATGTCGTCCACGCTGACGCCCGTCTCCTTCGACAGCGGGCGCAGGTCGATGATGCACTCGTGCGCGACCAGGTCGCCCGGGCCGGTGTAGAGCACCGGGTAGTGCGGCTCCAGGCGCTTGGCGATGTAGTTGGCGCCGAGCACGGCCACCTGGGTGGCGCGCTTGAGGCCTTCGCCGCCCATGAGGCGCACGTACGACCAGGAGATCGGCAGGATGCCGGCCGAGCCCCACGGCGCGGCCGAGATCGGGCCGACGCCCGTCTCGGGGCCGGCGGTCGGCTGCAGCGGGTGGTTCGGCAGGTAGGGGGCCAGGTGGGCCCGGACACCGACCGGGCCGACGCCCGGACCGCCGCCGCCGTGCGGGATGCAGAAGGTCTTGTGCAGGTTCAGGTGCGAGACGTCGCCGCCGAAGTGGCCCGGCTTGGCGAGGCCGACCAGGGCGTTCAGGTTGGCGCCGTCGACGTAGACCTGGCCGCCGGCCTCGTGGACCTGGGCGCAGATGTCGGCGACGTGCTCCTCGAACACACCGTGGGTGGACGGGTAGGTGATCATCAGCACGGCGAGCTCGTCGCGGTGCTGCTCGATCTTGGCGCGCAGGTCGTCCGCGTCCACCTCGCCGTCGTCCGCGGTCTTGACGACGACGACCTTCATGCCTGCCATCACGGCGCTGGCGGCGTTGGTGCCGTGCGCGGAGGACGGGATGAGGCAGATGGTGCGCTGCTCGTCGCCGTTCGCGCGGTGGTAGGCGCGGACGGCGAGCAGGCCGGCGAGCTCGCCCTGGGAGCCGGCGTTCGGCTGGATGGAGACCTTGTCGTAGCCGGTGACCTCGCAGAGACGTTCCTCCAGCTCGCTGATGAGCGTGAGGTACCCCTCGGCCTGCTCGACCGGGGCGAAGGGGTGCAGCTGGCCGAACTCGGGCCAGGTCACCGGCTCCATCTCGGTGGTCGCGTTGAGCTTCATCGTGCAGGAGCCCAGCGGGATCATGCCGCGGTCGAGCGCGTAGTCCTTGTCCGCGAGCTTGCGCAGGTAGCGCAGCATCGCGGTCTCGGAGCGGTGCTGGTGGAAGACCGGGTGGGTGAGGTACTCGTCCGTGCGCAGCAGGCCTTCGGGCAGCGCGTCGGCGGTGGTCTCGTCGAGCGCCGTGATGTCCGCGGTGACGCCGAAGGCGGCCCAGACGGCCTCGATGTGGGCGCGCAGGGTGGTCTCGTCGACGGAGACGGAGACGTGGTCGGCGTCGACCTGGAACAGGTTGACCCCGCCCTCGCGGGCGGCGGCGACGACCTCGGCGGCCTTGCCGGGCACGTGGGCGGTCAGGGTGTCGAAGTACGAGCCGTGCACGAGCTCGACCCCGCCGGCCGTGAGACCGGCGGCGAGCAGCGCCGTGTAGCGGTGCGTGCGGCGGGCGATCGTCTTGAGACCCTCGGGGCCGTGGTAGACGGCGTACATGCCGGCCATGACGGCGAGCAGCACCTGCGCGGTGCAGATGTTGCTGGTGGCCTTCTCACGGCGGATGTGCTGCTCACGGGTCTGCAGCGCCAGGCGGTACGCCTTGTTGCCGTCCGCGTCCACGGAGACGCCCACGAGGCGGCCGGGCAGCGAACGGGCGTGCTTGTCCTGGACGGCCATGTAGCCGGCGTGCGGGCCGCCGAAGCCCATCGGCACGCCGAAGCGCTGGGTGGTGCCGACGGCGATGTCAGCGCCCAGGGCGCCCGGGGAGGTCAGCAGGGTCAGCGCGAGCAGGTCGGCGGCGACGGCGACGATCGCGCCGAGCTCGTGGGCCTGGTCGATGACCGGCTTGATGTCGCGTACGGCACCGGAGGCGCCCGGGTACTGGACGAGGACGCCGTAGACGCCGCGCTCGGCGATCTCGGCCGGGATACCGGCGGACAGGTCGGCGACGACGACTTCGATGCCGATCGGCTCGGCGCGGGTCTCGACCACCGCGATGGTCTGCGGCAGGGCGTCGGCGTCGACGAGGAACACGTTGCCCTTCGCCTTGCCCACGCGGCGGGCCAGGGTCATGGCCTCGGCGGCGGCGGTGCCCTCGTCCAGGAGGGAGGCGCCGGAGGTCGGCAGGCCGGTCAGCTCGGCGACCACCGTCTGGAAGTTCAGCAGCGCCTCGAGGCGGCCCTGGGAGATCTCGGGCTGGTACGGCGTGTACGCGGTGTACCAGGCCGGGTTCTCCATCACGTTGCGCAGGATCACCGGAGGGGTGAAGGTCCCGTAGTAGCCGAGACCGATCATCGAGGTCATGACCTTGTTGCGGCCGGCCAGGCGGCGCAGCTCGGCCAGCACCTCGGCCTCGGTCCGCGCCTCGGGCAGGTTCAGCGCCTCGGCGGTCTTGATGACGTCCGGAACCGCGGCGGCGGTCAGTTCGTCGAGCGAGCCGTAGCCCACCTGGGCGAGCATCTTGGCCTGCGCCTCGGCGTCCGGGCCGATGTGGCGCTGCTCGAAGGGGATGCCTCGCTCCAGCTGGGAGAGCGGAATGCGGTTGGCGGTCATGTACGGAGGCCTCCTGGTCGTACGACCTGCGAGGGGCGCCACGGCGCGGGCGCCCGGACGGCCTCCCCCTCTGTCATCTCAACCTGAGAGCTTCACCGGATCCTGCGGAGGACGTCCGCGGGGTCCGGCTTTCACCGTCGGTGAGGAGTGGAACCGGCACTGCGGGCCCGGCACCGCTCCTGCTTTCCAGAGTGGCCTCGTCCGTGCGGTACGGATGCCTGAGAGATTCCGGGGAGGATTTGCTCCTTCGGCGCCTCCGTCGAGCTCGGTGGAGGACTCTCCCGCACAGGGTCAGCAGCCACCACCCAGCCTACCAGCGAGGTTCCCGGACCTCCCTCGAGTGGCCCCCTCCGGGGAAATGCCCTTTCGTAGTCATGACGGAGGAGTCGCGACCCGTGTGGAGGGACCGTGCAGACAGACATCGATCCCCGCAGCCTGATCGGCCGCAAGGCGTTCGACCGCAACGGCACGAAGATCGGAACCGTCGACGAGGTCTACCTCGACGATGCCACCGGGGTGCCGGAATGGGCCGCCGTCCGGACCGGCCTGTTCAGCCGTGACGCCTTCATCCCCCTGGAGCCGAGCGAGCTGGTCGGCGAGACCCTGCACGTCCCGTTCGAGCGGGCCCTGATCAGGGACGCCCCGGACTTCGGTGTCGGCCGCCACCTGTCACCCGAGCAGGAGCTGCAGCTCTACCACCACTACGGGCTGGACGTCACCCTCCCGTCCGACTTGACGTTCAAGCATGACTTCGGCCGCCTGGCGAACGGCGAGCAGGGCGAGGAGTAGCCCGCCGGCCCGCCCCGGTCATCCGGACCGCCCCACGAGCGGCAGCGGATCGGACGGCTCCAGATCGGGGTCGTCCATCTGGAAGGTACGCACCCGCCCGGGGGCCGAGCCCGGTTGCTCGAAGCGAACGGTCACCCGCCCGAGCCCGCTGCCCTGCACCCACCCCGGGCCGTACACGGCGTGCCGGACGTCGCTCCCCGCCGCCCAGTGCCGCGCACGGGCCCGCTCCGGCCGGTCGGCTGACCCATCGGTCGGACCGTCGCCCGCAACCGCCTCAGGAGCCCCCTGAGCCCCTTCCGCGCCCTCTCCCCCGGCGCCCCCCGCAGGCTGCCCGGGCACTCCCGGCTCGTGCGACGCATCGGGGCCGCCTTCGGCAGCCGCGGCAGCCGCCTGGGACTGCGCGAACAGGTCCTCCTGGGTGTAGTCCGCGAGCCCGGTCACCCCCACGCCCAGCAGCCGCACGCCACCGGTGGTGTCCACCGCCTCCAGCAGCCGTGCCGCGGCCTCCCGCACCACCGCCGGATCGTCCGTCGGCCCCCGCAGCGTCTCGGAGCGGGTCAGCGTGGAGAAGTCGTACCGTCGCACCTTCAGCACGATCGTGCGCCCCGAGTGCCTGGAGGCCCGCAGCCGCCCCACGCACCGGTCGGCGAGCCGCTGCACCTCGGTCCGGATCCGCACCCGGTCGTGCAGGTCCACGTCGAAGGTGTCCTCCACCGACACCGACTTCGCATCGCGCTCGGCGACCACCGGCCGGTCGTCCAGGCCCAGGGCCATCCGGTACAGCCCCACGCCGTGCGCCCGCCCGACCAGCCGGACCAGCTCGTCCTCCCCCGCCTCGGCGAGCTCCCCGACCGTGGTGATCCCGGCCCGCCGCAGGTGCTCCCCGGTGGCGGGCCCCACCCCGGGCAGGGTCCGTACGGACATCGGAGCGAGCAGTTCCCGCTCCGTGCCGGGCTCGATCAGCAGCAACCCGTCCGGCTTGGCCTCCTCGGAGGCCACCTTCGCGAGCATCTTCGACCCCGCCAGCCCCACCGACCCGGTGAGGCCCGTCGCGGCCAGGATGTCCGCCCTCAGCCTCTCTCCGGTCTCCCGCGCGGACCGGGCGTCCCAGAGGCCTCCTCCGCCCCCTGCGCCGCCCCCGTCGCCCGCCTCCAGGTCCACGAAGGCCTCGTCCAGGCTCAGCGGCTCCACGAGCGGGGAGAGCTCCCGCAGCAGACCCATCACGATGTCGCTGACCGACCGGTACACCTCGAAACGGGGGAACAGGTAGGCGCCGTTCGGGCACAGCCGCCTGGCCTGGGCCGTCGGCATCGCCGAGTGCACCCCGAAGCGCCTGGCCTCGTACGAGGCGGTGGCGACCACCCCGCGCGGACCGAGCCCCCCGACGATCACGGCCTTCCCACGCAGGCTCGGCTTCGACGCCTGCTCCACCGAGGCGTAGAAGGCGTCCATGTCGAGATGGAGGATGGTGGGCGCGGCTCTCACAGCACCGATGCTGCCTCATGCCACTGACAATGCCGAGGTTGGCGGGGGGCACGGGCGGGAGCGGGGAGGCCGACGGCAGGGCGTCGGCCGTCGCGTCGGGCTCGGGCTCGGGGCTCGGGCGGCTCAGCCGGCCCGGTTGCGCCGGGCCGCCAGCTCGTCCGCCGGGTTGTGCCCGATCACGGTCTCGCCGGTGTCGACCCGCTCGCCGTGCAGCTGCGACAGGGCGTTCTCCACGTCCCGCCAGACCACGCCCACGGCGATGCCGAAGATCCCCTGACCTCCCTGGAGCAGCCGCACCACCTGCTCCGGCGAGGTGCACTCGTAGACGCTGGCGCCGTCGCTCATCAGCGTCATGCGCTCCAGGTCCGAGAAACCGCGTTCCCGTAGGTGCTGTACCGCGTTGCGGATGTTCTGCAGTGCGACACCGGTGTCCAGGAAGCGCTTCACGATCTTGAGGACGACCACGTCCCGGAAGCTGTACAGGCGCTGGGTCCCGGAGCCGTACGCGGGGCGCACCGTGGGCTCCACCAGTCCGGTCCGCGCCCAGTAGTCGAGCTGCCGGTACGTGATACCGGCCGCTGCGCACGCGGTCGGCCCGCGGTAGCCCACCTGTTCGGTCGCCGGGGAGCCTGCCGCCGATGCCGTCGGCGAGGTCTCCGGCTGACGGCGCGCCGAGCCCGCCGCACTCCCGAGGAGCGGGTACGGCCCAGCGTCACTCCGTGCGGGGATGCCCCCGGTCGTACCGTCGCCCGTGACTCTCACGCCGACCCTCCGTCCTTGACCTGCCCCCTCGAAGGTAGGCAGTCGCCAGGGGTGCGTCAACGATCGCCACACTCGGCACGCCGAGTGATAATCACCCTGAGAGTGGTTTCCCGTGCCCCTTGGAGGGGCAAGGCTAACCGAATGGGGCGACGACCTCACCGACTTTGACAAGACCGCTGTATCACTGCGGTCCGGTGCCGAAGTCCTCCGGGGAGATCTGGTCGAGGAACTCGCGGAACTTCTCCACCTCGTCCTCCTGCTCGTCCGGGATCGCGATGCCGGCGTCGTCCAGCACGCCGTCGCTGCCGTAGATCGGCGTTCCCGTCCGCAGGGCCAGCGCTATGGCGTCGGACGGCCGCGCGCTCACCTCGACCCCGCTGGAGAAGACCAGCTCCGCGTAGAAGACGCCCTCCCGCAGATCCGTGATCCGGACCTCGGTGAGCTCCTCACCGAGCGCCTCCAGCACGTCCTTGAACAGGTCGTGGGTCAGCGGACGGGCGGGGGCCATGCCCTGCTGCGCGAAGGCGATCGCGGTCGCCTCCCCCGGTCCGATCCAGATGGGGAGGTACCGGTCGCCTCCCACTTCACGCAGGAGCACGATCGGCTGGTTCGAGGGCATTTCCACCCGGACACCCACAACGTCGAGCTCGTTCACACAGCAACCCTAGGACCTGCCCGGCAGGTTTGGGTAGTCGGGGCCGCGCCGGTCAGTTCAGCCGCACCCCGAGGGCGGCCTGGACCAGGGCCTCGTGGAGCCGTACGGACAGCCCCGCCAGCTCTTTCACGGTGGCCTCCGCATGAGCCCTGGTCTGGGGGTTGCGGTGCCGCCGCAGCGGGGCCACGACCTGCTCCACCAAGCCCGCCTCCCGGTCCGCGGCCGCCTTCATGGCCCGCAGGTGCCGGGGCTCCAGCCCGAACCGGCCCAGGTCGGCCACCAGCCGGGCCACGGTGAGGGCATCGGCGTCGTACCCGCCGCCCGGGGCCTCCGCGAGCAGCCCGTACGACTCCCATTCGGCCAGTTGGGCCTCGTCCGCCTCGGCCGCGGCGATCAGCTCGGCCCGCCCGACACGGGTACCGGCCGGCAGCTCCCGCCCGGGCCCGCCCGGAGGGCCGCCGGGCCCGGCGGGCTCCGCGCCGTCCCCGTGGGCCGTGGGCGCCGGGATCCGCACCTGCTCGCCCCGGTCCAGCGCGTCCAGCTGCTCGCGGATGACTTTCAGCGGCAGGTAGTGATCGCGCTGGAGGCGAAGGATGCGGCCCAGCCGCTCGACGTCCCCGGTGCTGAACTTGCGGTACCCGGAGGGTGTGCGTCTGGGCTCGACGAGCCCCTCCGCCTCCAGGAACCGGATCTTCGAGATGGTGACCTCGGGAAACTCGTCGCGCAGCATCGTGAGCACCGTGCCGATGCTCACCAGCCGCCCGGCCGAGGCGGGGGGGGCGGTGGCCGCCCCCCCCCCCGGCGGTGGCAGCCCAACACCCCCGGGGGGGTGGCCCCCCCCCGGGGCCGGGGCGGGGGAGAAGCCCCCCCCGCGCGCGGA
>NZ_JBHWJJ010000050.1:40022-46798 GCF_042732005.1 Streptomyces sp. NPDC059851
CAGTCGGAGTACGCAGCACAGGACCTCCTTGGGGTTCCCCCCGGACGGAGTCCGGGAAGGGTCAGACGCCCCGCAGGCTCGCGTAGAAGACGAGCCGGTACTTGCCGATCTGAACCTCGTCGCCGTTGTGCAGCGGGACCGAGTCGATCGGCTCACGGTTGACGTACGTGCCGTTCAGGCTGCCGACATCGGCGACGGTGAAGCCGCCGTCCTGGCTCCTGCGGAACTCGACGTGCCGCCGGGAGACGGTGACGTCGTCCAGGAAGATGTCGCTCTGCGGGTGCCGGCCCGCCGTGGTCAGCTCGCCGTCCAGCAGGAAGCGGCTGCCGGAGTTGGGGCCGCGCCGCACGATCAGCAGGGCGGAGCCCGGAGGCAGTGCCTCCACCGCGGCCTGGGCCTCGGGGGACAGCGCCGACGACACGTGCTGTTGTCCCGACACCTCGGCCTCGTAGGCCTCCAGGCCCGAGATCGAGATGGTGGACGTGGTCTCCGAGGCACGCTCCGGCGTCAGACCCGCCCGCAGCGGCGCCCCGCAGTTGGAGCAGAACCGGCTGGCCGCATCGCTGCGCTGCCCGCACCTGCTGCAAACCTGCTCGGCCGACATGGACGGCTCCTCGTGCCGCGGGTACCCCGCGGAGGCGTCGGTGGCATACGGGTCGGGAGCAAACCCGCCACCCGTACTCGAGGTTGATGATTCACCGAAACCTATGCGTCCGGTACCGGCAGGGTCAACAGCCGACGCGCCCGGCGCGCCCGGAACACCACCCGCACCCGCGACCTCGTCACGGAAGAGCGGCCGGTCCCCCTGACCCTGCGTCTCCCCGTGCCCCGCACGGTGCTCTGCCGCGCCGTCTTCCTCGCGGTTCTTCTTACCGAACAACTTCTCAAACAACTTCACGGGCGATTCCCCTTGAACGAAACAGACCCGCCCGTGGGGCAGGACGAACTCCGAATGCACACACCTGCCGACCCGGACATCCTCACAACGTCCGTAACCACCAGACAGTTTCCACCACGCACCACGACTTCGGTGCGCCGACCCCCCGCAGGCACCAGCCCGCGCAGGACCCTCCGCTCTCCGTCCCGCATCACGACGATGACGACCGAGCGTAGTCAGGCTGCTTCGCAGCCCGCAAGGCGTCCACAACGATCTTCGCCGACCGTGTGACGCCCACAGTGGCCTGTTCCTTCTCCAGTGTCTGCACCACACCGCCCGGGATGTTCAGCGCCGGCTCCAGGTCCTGGGGTTTGCCGATCACCTTGAACTCGTAGGGCTGTGCGATCTTCTTACCATCGATTGCGATCTGGCCCCCCTCATCCGAGAAGTACGAGCCCGCCACCACGCGCATCCCGTTGATCTGGATCGCCTCCGCTCCGGCGGCCCGGAGCTCCTGGAGCGCGTCCAGCAGCTGGTCGGACTCGACCTGACCCTTAGGATCCGTGATCTTCATGGTGATGCCCGGCCCCTGCGCCGCCACCGTACCGGCCAGGATCCCGAGTTGGCGCTCCTTTTCGACGGTCTGCCGGCGCGCCTCCTCGGCCTGGTTGGAGCTGCTCTCCAACTCCCTGCGCTGGTCCTCCAGCTGCTGCTTCTCGTCCTCCAGGCGCTTGGTCCGGCTGTCCAGCTCGTCGAGGATCCGGACGAGGTCCTCCTGGCGGGCCCCGCGCAGCGCACTGGAGTCGCTGTTCGACCGCACTTGGATGGCCAGGCCCAGTCCCAGCACGAACAGCAGGACCGCCACGATCAGTTGGGCCCGGCTCGCCCGCAGCGGCCACAGCCCGGCCGCGAGCCGCTGCCGCCCGGTCATCTCGGGCTCGGCGGGCCCGGCGGGCCCGGCGGATCCGGCAGGCTCGGCGGGTCCGGCAGGCTCGGCGGGCCCGCCAGGCCCGGCAGGCCCGGCGGGTTCGGCAGGTCCGACGCGCCCGGCGGGCTGGGCGGGCTCGGCCGCCGGCTCCCCGGACCGGGGCTCGGAGGGCCGGGGCCCGGGCTGCTCCCCGGGCTGCGGCTCGGGCCGGGTCTCCCGCGGGGGCTGCTCCGGGACCTTCGGCTCCTCGGGCGGGGTGTCGTTCGTACTCATCGGCCTCACGCCCGGAACACGTGCCGACGGATGGCCGCGGCGTTGGAGAAGATGCGGATGCCGAGGACGACCACGACGCCCGTGGACAACTGGGAGCCGACGCCCAGCTTGTCGCCGAGGAAGACGATCAGCGCGGCCACGACCACGTTCGACAGGAACGACACCACGAAGACCTTGTCCACGAAGATGCCGTCCAGCATCGCGCGCAGACCGCCGAACACCGCGTCCAACGCCGCCACCACGGCGATCGGCAGATAAGGCTCGACGACGGCCGGCACTTCGGGCCGGACCAGAAGTCCGACCACCACTCCGGCCACGAGGCCCAGTACCGCGATCACGATGCACCCTTCTTCGGCTCTTCTGCTGTGGCTGTCGCCGTTCGTACGGTCAGGCTGGACGCGGCGGGCAGCCGCACTTCGTCCGCGGGGGACAGGGAGTACCGGATCCCGTAGCTCTCCTGGAGCACGTGCAGGTACTGGCCGTCCACGGAGTCCTGGAACAGGGTGCCGAGCCGCTTCTTGTCCCCCACTGCCAGCACCTCGTACGGCGGTACCAGCGGCCTGTTGTCGACCAGTATCGCGTCGCCCGCGGCCCTGATCGCGGACAGTGCGGTCAGCCGCTGCCCGTTGATGGAGATCGCCTCGGCCCCGGCCTGCCAGAGACCGTTGACGATCCGCTGCAGGTCCCGGTCCCTGAGCCGCCCGGTGTCGGAGAACCCCGTGTTCTCCCGCGGCTTGCCGCCGCCGGCCGCGGAGGAGCCCTTCGCGTCGTCCACGACCAGCTTGAGCCCCGGCCCGCGGACCTCGGAGGCACCGGACAGCAGCGTCGCCAGCTGGCCCTGGTCCCCGCCGCCGTGCTGCTTGAGCGCCTGGCGTTGGCGGCGCGCGACGTCCGCCCGGAGCCGCTCGATGTCCTGCTCCAGGCCGTCCGCACGCTCGTCGGCCACCTGTACCCGGCCGATCAGTTCCTGGCGCTCCTTGGCGAGCACCGGAGCGGAGACCTGCGTCTGGGCAGCGCCGAGCGTGACGACCATGGCGGCCAGGACGAGTCCGGCGGCCAGCGCCAGTTTGGACTTCAGGGTCCGCGGGAGTCCCGCCGTGCCCTCGGCTTCGCGCCGGGCCGACGCTTCCGCATAGCCCTCGTCGAGACTGTGGTCCATCACGTGCGTCAGCAGCGACATGGACGCGTCCGGGCGCGCCGACGGCTTCGGCGCCTGACTCCGGTTGTGGGGCGGCTGCGACATGCCGCTCATCGTCGCACGTCGGCGCCGCCCGCATCCAATGCGCCCGAACGGTGGACCGGGCACGACGTCCCGTGCCCGGTCCACCACGGTCCTGCCCGCACCAGGGTCAGTGCCCGGCGCCGTCCACCACGCCGGCCCACTCCTCCAGCAGGGCCTGCGCGGAGGCGTCGTCGGGGCCCTCGGCCCACAGGTGCGTGACCGCCTCCGCCGGGTCCGGCAGGACCAGCGCCCACCGTCCGTCGGCCTCCACCACCCGTACCCCGTCGGTGGTGTCCACCTGCCGGTCGCCGGCGGCCTCCACGACCCGCCGCATCACGAGCCCCTTGACCGCCCACGGGGTGGGGACGTCCCGCTTGAGTACGTGCGCACGTGGTATCCGCGCATCGATCTGGCTCAGCGTGAGCTGCGTCCGCGCCACCAGTCCGAGGAGCTGCACGAAGGCCGCCGACCCGTCGAAGACGCTGCTGAACTCAGGGACGATGTATCCGCCCCGCCCGTCCCCGCCGAAGATCGTGTTCTCGGCGCGGCCCACCCGGGTGAGGTCGTCGGGCGAGGTCGTAGTCCACTCGACCTGGGTCCCGTGGTACGCCGCCACCTGCTCGGCGATACGGGTCGTGGTGACGGGCAGCGCCACCTTCCCGCTGCGTTTCTCGGCGGCGACGAGGTCGAGGAGCACCAGCAGCGCCCGGTCGTCCTCGATGATCCGGCCGCGCTCGTCGACGAGCGAGATCCGCTCCCCCACGGGGTCGAACCGCACCCCGAACGCGGCCCGGGCCGAGGCCACGATCTCGCCGAGCCGGACCAGCCCGGCCCGCCGGGACTCCGCGGTCTCCGTCGGCCGGGTCTCGTCGAGCCCCGGATTGATCGTCAGGGCGTCCACCTCGAGCCGGCCGAGGAGGCTGGGCAGGACGAGGCCGGCACTGCCGTTGGAGGCGTCCACGACCACCTTCAGCCCGGAGTCGGCGATGCCGGTGGTGTCGACGCGCCGCAGCAGCGAACCTGTGTAGGAGTCGAAGATGCTGGACGGGAACTGGAGGTCGCCGATTTCGCCGGGGAACGCGCGCCGGTACTCCTGGCGTGCGAAGACGCGGTCGAGCTTGCGCTGCTGCGCCTGCGAGAGGTCGGCCCCGCGCTCGTCGAGGAACATGATGTCCACGGAGTCCGGGACACCGGGAGAGGTGCGCAGCATGATCCCGCCGGCGCTGCCCCGTGCGGTCTGCTGTCTCGCGACGGGCAGCGGCACGTTCTCCAGGTCCCGTACGTCGATCGCGCTGGCCTGGAGCGCCGAGATGACCGCGCGTTTGAGTGCGCGGGCGCCGCGGGAGTGGTCGCGGGCGGTGGTGACGATGGCGCCCTTCTTGAGCATGGTCGCGTACGCGCCGGCCAGCCGTACCACCAGCTCGGGCGTGATCTCCACGTTCAGGATGCCGGTGACGCCGCGGGCCCCGAACAGGTGTGCCTGGCCGCGGGACTCCCAGATGACCGACGTGTTGACGAAGGCGCCGGCCTCGATCGTCTTGAAGGGGTAGACGCGCACGTTCCCCTGGACGATCGACTCCTCACCGACGAGGCACTCGTCACCGATGACGGCACCGTCCTCGATCCGGGCCGCCCGCATGATGTCGGTGTTCTTGCCGATGACGCAGCCGCGGAGGTTGCTGTGGGGGCCGATGTACACGTTGTCGTGGACGACGGCCTTGTGTAGGAAGGCTCCACTCTTGACGACGACGTTGGATCCGACGACCGTGTGTTCGCGGATCTCGACGCCGGCCTCGACCTTGGCGTAGTCCCCGATGTACAGCGGTCCGCGCAGCACCGCGTCGGGGCTCACCTCGGCGCCTTCGGCGATCCACACGCCGGGCGAGATCTCGAAGCCGTCCATGTCGATCTGGACCTTGCCCTCGAGTACGTCGGCCTGGGCCTTGACGTAGCTCTCGTGCGTGCCGACGTCCTCCCAGTAGCCCTCGGCGACGTAACCGAAGATCGGCCGGCCTTCCTTCATCAGCTGCGGGAAGACGTCTCCGGACCAGTCCACCGGGACGTCCGGCTCCACGTAGTTGAAGACCTCGGGCTCCATGACGTAGATGCCGGTGTTCACCGTGTCGGAGAACACCTGGCCCCAGGTCGGCTTCTCCAGGAAGCGCTCGACCTTTCCTTCCTCGTCCACGATGGTGATGCCGAATTCCAGTGGATTGGGCACCCGGGTGAGGCACACCGTGACGAGTGCGCCCTTCTGCTTGTGGAAGCGGATGAGATCGGTGAGGTCGAAGTCGGTGAGCGCATCGCCGGAGATGACGAGGAACGCGTCGTCCTTCAGGGCCTCCTCGGCGTTCTTCACGCTGCCGGCAGTGCCGAGTGGCTTCTCCTCATTGGCATAGGTGAGCTCCATTCCGAGCTCTTCGCCGTCGCCGAAATAGTTCTTGACGAGAGATGCCAAGAATTGCACGGTGACCACGGTTTCGCTGAGCCCATGCCGCTTGAGTAGCCTCAGCACGTGCTCCATGATCGGCCGGTTGGCCACCGGCAGGAGCGGCTTGGGCATGCTCGAGGTCATGGGGCGAAGACGAGTGCCTTCGCCGCCGGCCATCACGACGGCCTTCATGTCGGAAGAGTCCTCCTTGGGAGACGACGTTCCAGCCGACCGCACTCGTCCGGGACGGTGACTCCGCAATTCTTCCGTGTCGGACCGGCACCGAGCGAGCTCAATCGGCCGCGGTGTCCGCCTTCACGAGACGGCGGACCTGCACCACGTAAAGGATTCCTGCCCACCAGTAGAGCGTTGTACCCCATCCGGCGAACGCCCATCCGAAAACTGCCCCCATCCAGGCCAACCAACCCGTACCGTCACTGAGCAACAGCAGCGGGAAGGCGTACATCAGGTTGAAGGTGGCGGCCTTGCCGAGGAAGTTGACCTGCGGGGGCGGATAGCCGTGGCGACGCAGGATCCATACCATCACGAGCAGCATCAGGTCGCGCGCCAGCAGTGCCCCGGTGAGCCACAGGGGGAGAATGTCTCGATAGGTCAGGCCGAAGAGCGTGGAGAGGATGTACAGCCGGTCGGCGGCGGGGTCCAGCAGCCGTCCGAGGCTGCTGATCTGGTTCCAGCGCCGTGCCAGCTTGCCGTCCAGGTAGTCGCTGACCCCGCTGAGCATGAGGACGGCGAGCGCCCATCCGTCGTGCTCCGCCAGGATCAGCCAGAGGAACAGGGGCACCCCGGCGAGCCGGGCCATGCTCAGGATGTTCGGAATGGTGAAAATTCGGTCCGTCTGAACCCGAGTCTCCTGGACCTCCACCCGGGGGCCTCCACTGTTGAACGTACGAACGATGCCACTCGACCCTAGCAGGAAGGCGTGTCCTCTTTGAACGCAGAAAAGCCCCGCACCGAACCCCCAGAAGGGGCTGGTGCGGGGCTTCCCGCAATGATTGTTCGGCGGCGTCCTACTCTCCCACAGGGT
>NZ_JBHWJJ010000051.1:0-46554 GCF_042732005.1 Streptomyces sp. NPDC059851
CCAATTCCTTTTTTGGGGGGGTGGGGTGGGCTGGTTTTTTTTAATATCACACTGCTCCCCCCCCCCCCCCGGGGGGCGCGGCCCGCCCCCGGCCGGCCCCCCCTCCCCCTCCGGATCGAGGAGACCGCACTCGACCCGCACCCCCCGGTGGAGCTCTACGCGGCCCTGCGCGAACGGTTCGGCGAGGACGTCTTCCTCCTCGAATCCCTGGAGAGCCCCGACTTCGACGGGAACTCCGCCGTCGTCGGCTTCGGCAGGCTCGCCGAGCTGCGCGTCCACCCCGGCCGGATCGAGGCCGTCGGCCTGCCCGCGGTCCTGGCCGTCCTCGGCCGGATCGCCGACGACCTGGGCCTCGCCGTCGGCCCCGGCGGCGACCGCCTCTACGACCGCCCCGAGCAGCTCTGGGACGTGCTGCGCGCCTTCCAGGCCGCGTTCGACGTCGACAGCCCCCGCCCCGCGTACGCCTTCGGCTTCCTGGCCACCATCGGTTACGGCGCCGCCTGGCACATGGAGGACCTGCCCGCCCGCCGCCCGCGCCCCGGGGCCGCCCCCGCCCCCGACCTGGTCCTCACCCTGTTCCAGGACACCGTCTGGTACGACCTCGACGCCGGGACCGCGGTCCGTCTCGCCGCCCGCGGCCCCGCCCTCGGTCCCGACGGGGGCCCCGCCGCCCGCACCGACCTCGCCGGCATCCTCGAACGCCTCCCGGCCGGCACCGCCACTCCACCCGGCCGGCTGCCCGAGGCCCCCGCCCCGCGCGCGGTCCGCGACAGCACCGACGAGACCGCGTTCCGCGCCCGTGTCGAGCGCTGCCTGCAGCACATCGGCGTAGGCGACGTCTACCAGATCCAGATCGGCCACCGCATCGAGGTCGACACCGACCTCACCCCCCTCGACGTCTACCGCCGCCTGCGCGGACGCAACCCCTCCCCGTACATGTACCTCGTGCCCCGTGACGGCCGCACCCTCATCGGCGCCAGCCCCGAGGTGCTGTTCCGCACCGAGGGCGAGCGGATCGTCATGCGGCCCATCGCCGGCACCACCCCGCGCAGCGGCGACCGGACGGTCGACACCGCCCGGATCGAGGCCCTCCTCGCCAGCGAGAAGGAGCAGGCCGAGCACGTGATGCTCGTCGACCTGTGCCGCAACGACATCGGGCGGGTCTGCCTGCCCACCACCCTGGAAGCCCGCGAGCTGATGACGGTCGAGACCTTCAGCCACGTCTTCCACCTCGTCTCCACCGTCGAGGGCGAACTCGCCCCCGGCGAGGACGCCTGGTCCGCCCTGAAGGCCACCTTCCCGGCCGGCACCGTCACCGGCGCGCCCAAGATCCGCGCCATGGAGATCATCGACGGGCTGGAGGACGAGCCCCGCGACATGTACGCCGGCGCCGTCGGCCTCATCGACGTCCGCGGTTGGTCCCGCCTCGCCCTGTGCATCCGCACCGTCACCCACGACGGCAGCACGTACTCCACCCAGAGCTGCGCCGGCATCGTCGCCGACTCCTCGCCCGCCGCCGAATGGCGCGAGACCCTCCACAAGATGGGCGCCGCCTACTGGGCGCTCACCGGTCAGGAGCTGCTCCCGTGAAGGTCCTCCTCGTCGACGCCTACGACAGCTTCACCCACATCATCGACCAGTACCTGCGCACCCTCGGTGCGGACACCGACGTCGTCCGCTCCGGCACCCGCAGCCCCGAGGAGCTCGCCGCGCTGCGGCCCGACGCCGTGGTCCTCGGGCCCGGCCCCGGACACCCCGCCGACTCCGGCCACCCCGAACTCGTCCGCTCCTTCGCGGGCCGGGTGCCGCTGCTCGGCATCTGCCTGGGCCACCAGGCCATCGGCCTGGCCTACGGCGGCCGGGTCACCGTCGCGGACCGGCTCAAGCACGGCAAGACCAGCCCGGTCCGCCACGACGGCTCCGGGGTCTTCACCGGCCTCGGCTCCGCCATGACCGCCACCCGCTACCACTCCCTGATCGTCGCCGAACCCCTGCCGCCGGAGCTGATCGCCACCGCCCACGCCGTCGACGACGGCTACGTGATGGGGCTGCGCCACCGCACGCTCCCCGTCGAGGGCGTGCAGTTCCACCCCGAATCGATCACCACGGTCGGCGGGATGCGGCTCCTGCAGAACTTCCTCGCCAGCGCACGGAACCAACCGGCCGGCACCCCCACCGGGTGACCGCGGGACGAAGGAGCACCGTCGTGGGACACCCCGCACCACACCCCGACCCCGACCCCGACCCATGGCGGGCGCTGCCCGCCGCACAGCAGCCCGACTGGCCCGACCCCGGGGCCCTCGACGCGGTCCGCAGGGAACTGCGGGCCGCTGTTCCGCTCGTGGTGGCCGCCGAATGCGAGCAGCTCAAGGAGCGGCTCGGCGCGGTCGCCCTGGGCCAGGCCTTCCTGCTCCAGGGCGGGGACTGCGCCGAGACCTTCACGGACACCGGGGAGGACGCGGTGCGCCGGAAGGTGCGCACCCTGCTCCAGATGGCCCTGGTCCTCCAGTACGCGGCCTCCGTCCCGGTCGTCAAGATCGGCCGGATGGCGGGCCAGTACGCCAAACCGCGCTCCCGGCCCACCGAGACCCGCGGCGGGGCGACCCTCCCGGCCTACCGGGGCGACGCCGTCAACGGCTTCGGCTTCGACCCGGCCGAACGCACCCCCGACCCGGGGCGGCTGCTGCGCGTGCACCGGGCCGCCGCCGGCACCCTGAACCTCGTACGGGCCTTCACCACCGGCGGCTACGCGGACCTGCGCCAGGCGCACGCCTGGAACCAGGACTTCGTGGCCCGCTCACCCGTCGGCGAGCGGTACGCCGCCCTCGCCACCCAGATCGACCAGGCGCTGGCCTTCATGCGGGCCTGCGGCGCCGACGACCGCATCCAGCACGCCGTGGAGTTCTACGTCAGCCACGAGGGCCTGCTGCTGGACTACGAGCAGCCCCTGGTCCGCGAGGACCCGGTGACGGGCCGGCACTACGCCACCAGCGGCCACATGCTCTGGATCGGCGAACGCACCCGCGACCTCGGCGGGGCGCACGTGGAGTTCTTCTCGACGATCGCGAACCCGATCGGCGTCAAACTCGGCCCCGCCACCGCCACCGACACCGTGCTGCGGCTCATCGACCGGCTCGACCCAGAACGGGAGCCGGGCCGGCTCACGTTCATCGTGCGCATGGGCGCCGGGCAGGTGCGGGCCAGGCTGCCGGAACTGGTCGAGAAGGCCGCGGCGGAGGGCGCGCCGGTGGCCTGGGTGAGCGACCCCATGCACGGCAACACCTTCGAGGCCCCCTCGGGGCTGAAGACCCGCCGCTTCGACGACATCGTCGACGAGGTGAAGGGCTTCTTCGAGGTCCACCGGGACCTGGGCACCCATCCCGGCGGCGTCCACCTGGAATTCACCGGAGGGGACGTCACCGAATGCGTGGGGGGCGGTGAGGAGGTCAGCCTGGAGGAACTCGGCGAACGCTACGAATCCACCTGCGATCCGCGGCTCAACCGGACCCAATCCCTCGACTTGGCCTTCCTCGTCGCCGAGATGTACCGGGAACGCTGATGGAAACGCCCCGGACGACCCCGTGGCGGACGATAACGGCGGTGCCCCGAGCGCCCCTCCAGTGCCGTTCCAGCGTCTGTCAAGCACCGCCCGAGGAGTCCGGCAAGTCCCGACGGGATCCTGCGCACCCCGTCGCACCAGCAGTTATATCGCCCTTATCGAAAAGCGCAGCGGCCCGAAGGAGGAGCGATATCGGCTCGAAGCCCCGCCTCCCTAACGTTCTTCTCACCGGAACAGACCGGCCACCAGAAGAGACCGACGGGGAGAAAAGAAGTCATGCGGAACACGTGGCGCACTCAGGTCCAGCGCATCACCGTCGCGGTCATCGCCTCGGCCGCCCTCGCGGGCGGTGTCAGCCTCGCCCACGAGGTGACGGCCGCCGAGCGGACCAGCATCAGCGCCGACGGCACCACCGGCACCACGACCCCGGCCGCCGAACCGACCGCGAGTCCCACGCCGACCGCCTCCCCCGACACCCGGGAATGGGGCTGAGCCGGCAGGCACACCCGACGACCCCGAGGGAGCACCCAGTGACCACCGTCAGACCAGAACCGCCCACGGGCCGGCAGCAGTGGCCCGTCCTGCTCCAGGACCTCCTCGCCGGTCGTGACCTGGCCGCCGCCGACACGGCCGGGGCCATGCACCGGGTGATGCGGGGCGAGGCCACCGAGGCCCAGCTCGCCGGATTCCTGGTGGCCCTGCGGGGCAAGGGGGAGACGGTCGGCGAGCTGGAGGGCCTGGTCCGCGCCATGCTCGACCACGCGGTGCCCCTCGACGTACCCGGCACCACCGTCGACGTGGTCGGTACGGGCGGCGACGGCGCCCGTACCGTCAACATCTCGACGATGTCCGCGATCGTCGCGGCCGGCGCCGGCGCCCGGATCGTCAAGCACGGCAACCGGGCGTCGAGTTCGGCCTCGGGCTCCGCCGACGTGCTGGAGGCCCTGGGCGTGACCCTGCGCCTGGACCCGGCCCGGGTGGCCGCCCTGGTGGAGGAGGTGGGGATCACCTTCTGCTTCGCCCCCGATTTCCACCCCTCCATGCGGCACGCCGCCGCCGTCCGCCGGCAGCTGGGCATCCCCACCGTGTTCAACGCGCTCGGCCCGCTCACCAACCCGGCCCGACCCACCGCCCAGGCGGTCGGGGTGGCCGACGCACGACTGCTCCCGCTGATCGCGGGGGTCCTGGCCCGGCGGGGCGGCAGCGCCCTGGTGTTCCGCGGCGACGACGGGCTCGACGAGCTCACCGTCACCACCACCTCGACGGTGCTGACCGTCGAGGAGGGAAGGGTCCGGGAGGAACCCTTCGACCCGCGGGACATCGGGATCGCCCTCGCCCCGGTCGAGGCCCTGCGGGGCGCGGACGCCGCCCACAACGCGGCCGTCGCCCGCCGGCTGCTGGCCGGGGGCGAGCAGGGCCCCGTACGCGATGCGGTGCTGCTGTCGGCGGGGGCGGCCCTGGCCGCCGCCGAGCCGGCCCGCGGCCGCACGGTCACCGAGCGGCTCGGCGCGGCGGTCGCCGTCGCTGCCGCCGCCCTCGACTCGGGCGCGGCCCGGACCGTACTGGACCGCTGGATCCGGGCCAGCGCGGCGCCGGGCGGCAGCACACCGCGCGATCCGGCCGGGCGCCCGGACACCGCGGACGCCGGGGTGCCGCTCGCCGCCGCGGGGCGGTGAGCGGCAGCGGGCACCACGGGTGGCCGGGCAGCCACGGGCGGCCGGGCACACCCGCCCCGCGGCCGCGGCGCCCCCGGGAGGGGGACGCCGCGCCCGCGGTCCCGGGCCGGCCCGCCCGGCGGCCGGTCAGGTCTTGCCGACCGTGGCCGGCAACCGCACCGGCTCGTGCACCAGGGGGCCGTCGGCCGGATCCTCCGATTCCTTGTCCGGTGGCAGGTCCCGCCGGATCCACGACAGCGCGGGAGAGGTGATCGCCGTGGTGAGCAGGGCCATCAGGACCAGCATCGTGAACAGGTCCGGCCCGATCACCCCCAGCTCCAGCCCCAGGTTCAGCACCACCAGCTCCGTCAGGCCGCGGCAGTTCATCAGGGCGCCGATCGACATGGCGTCCCGCCACGACTGGCCGCTGGCCCGGGCCGCGGCGGAGCTGCCGCCCCACTTGCCGAGGAAGGCGACGGCCATGACGGCCAGCGCCCACAGCCACAGCATCGGGTCGGCGGCCAGCACCTGCACGTTCGTCTTCAGACCGGTGTTGACGAAGAACAGCGGCAGCAGCACCGGGATGGTGAAGGCCCGCAGCCGGGCCGCGCACAGCTCGATGACCCGGGAGCCGCGCGGGGTGACCACCCCGAAGACGAAGGCCCCGAACAGCGCGTGCACCCCGATCTTGTCGGTGGCGAACGCCGACAGGCACAGCCCGCTGAACAGCACCACGAGCACCACCGAGTCGACGGTGCGGGCGGCCCGCTGCGCCCACTTGGCCATCAACGGACGGATGGCGTAGATCATGAAGGCGAGGAACAGCGCCGCGAGGCCGGCCGTGGTGACCGCCTCGATCGCCGAGGTGCTGGTGGTCACCGCGACCACCGCCGCCAGCAGGCACCACGCGGTCACGTCGTCCACGGCGGCGCACGCCATGGCCAGCGCGCCGATCCGGGTGTGGTAGAGCCCGCGGTCGGTGAGGATCCGGGCGAGCACCGGGAAGGCCGTGATGCTCATCGACACGGCGATGAACAGCACGAACGCGATCTTCGTGACCCCCTTCGGGGCGAAGCTCTCGTACATGAGCAGGGCCAGGCCGGAGCCGAGGAGCAGCGGCAGCACGATGCTCGCCTGGCTCACCGCGACGGCGGTCCTGCTGTGGCCGCGCAGGGCCGACAGGTTCAGCTCCAGGCCCACCAGGAACATGAACGCCAGCAGGCCGACGTTTCCGAACGCCCCGGTGAACGGCAGGACCGTCCCGGGGAACAGCCACGTCTGGGCGTCGGGCCACAGCCAGCCCAGCAGCGAGGGGCCCATCAGGATCCCGACGGCGATCTCCCCGACGACCGGGGGCTGGCCGAGCCGGCGGAACAGCATCGCGCCCGCCTTGCAGGCGAGGATGACCGCGGGGATCGCGATCAGCAGGTCGGGGAGCGGGTCACGGGCGGACACGGGCAGCCTCCTCCGGCGCCGCAGGGGCACTGACCGCCGCAGGGGCACTGGCACGGGCGGGCGCGGGCGCCACCGGCTCCGGGGGAGCGGCGGCCGGCGGCCCCGGCACGGACGTCGCATCGCTCCACCGCGCGTATCTGCGCCGGCCGTACAGCAGCGGCTGCGCCTCCTCGTGCAGCGAGACCCGGTGGACGCGCACGAAGACGGCGGTGTGGTCGCCGAACTCCACCGCGTGGGCCACCTCGCCGTCGGCTATGGCGTGCGCCGCGCCGGTCAGATGCGGGCCACCGGCCCCCAGCGGCAGCCGCCACTCGGTCCGCGCGAACCGCTCCGGGTCCCCCGAGGCGAACAGGTCCGAGACGGGGCGCGCCTGCTCGTGCAGCAGGTTGACCGCCACCTGTCCGGTCTCCAGCACCGCCTGCGTGGTGGGGCTCTCCGTACGCAGGCACAGCACGACGGTCGGCGGGGAGAGGGCGACGCTCGCCAGCGAGCTGCACGTCATGCCGCGCGGCTCGGAGTCCGTGCCGAGGGACGTGACGACCGAGACACCGGACGGGAACGCCGACATCAGCGGCCTGATGTCGGTCTCGACGGCACCCCCGGATTGCGGGGGCTGCAGGGGCTGGGCGGGCCGGGACGCATGGGTCATGGCGGGAACTCCTCGGGGTCGTGGCTACGGGGGTGCCGGGCGGGCCCGGAAGCCGGTGGGAGGAGCCGGCTTCCGGGCCGTGCGGCGCACCGGGAGGGACGCGGGCGGGGGAGGGCGGTTACTGCTTGCCGTGCAGCTGCCGCAGGTAGTCGTAGGTGCTCGGCAGGGTGTCGAGCAGGTGCTGCTGCTCCTGCTTGACCTTGGCGAACAGCGCCTCGGCGCCGGCCACGGACTCGGGCTTGTGCGCGAGGACCGGCAGCGGGGCGTCCGGCTCCAGGCCGAGCCCGGCGAAGATGCAGTAATAGCTGCCGTTCGTCCAGAAGTTACGGAATTCCGCCTCGAAGTTGCCGTAGTACGTGGACTCGTCGGCGATCGGTGAATTGATGGGCAGCCCGGCCTTGTAGGCGGAGATCTTCTCCTGGATGTTCTCCGGGAGCGTCAGCTCCTTGTTCGCCCGCCAGAACGGGGTGTCGTTGCGCGGCGCGTAGTAGAAGTGCGCCTGGATGAAGTCGCGAGTGTCGTCGAACATCACCTCGATCTCTCGGTTGAAGCTCTTCGCCAGCTCCGGGTTGAAGTCCTTGTCCGGGAAGTGCTTGGCGAGCTGGTAGATCGCTGCCGTGATGAAATAGATGCCGGTGGACTCCAGCGGCTCCAGGAAGCAGGAGGAAAGGCCGATGCTCACCACGTTGTTGACCCAGGCGCGCCGGTTGCGGCCCACCCGGAACTTCACGTGGTTGAACTTCGTCGTCTCCGGGTCCAGGTTCCACAGGTCGCAGAATTCCCGTGTCGCCTCCTCCTTCGACGCGAACTTGCTGGAATAGACGTAGCCGGTGCCGAACCGGCCCAGCATCGGGATCTTCCACGTCCAGCCGGAGGTCATGGCGATGGCGGAGGTGTACGGCTCTACGCCGCCCGCCTCGTCGTCGTGCGGGACGGCCGTGGCCACCGCGCTGTCGCACAGCAGGTGGTCGCTCATGTCGATGAACGGCTCGCCGAGGGCCTGGTTGATGAGCAGGCCGCGGAAGCCGGAGCAGTCAACGAACAGGTCGGCGTCCAGGACCCGGCCGGACTTGGTGTGCAGGGCCGTGACGAAGCCGCGCGCGTCCTGCTCCGCGTGCGTCATCTCGTCCTGGACGTGGATGACGCCCTGCTTCTCGGTGGCGAACCGGCGCAGGAAGTCGGCGACCAGGGCCGCGTCGAAGTGCCAGGCGTACCGGGTGGAGGCGGTGCCGTCCATCCAGCGCGGGGACTTCATCGCGTCCATGACGGGGGGCTCGCGGAAGCAGGCGTAGTCGAACGGCTCCTCCGTCCGCCCCTCCAGCTTGCGCTTGGCCCAGTAGTGCGACATCGGCGTGTTGTCGTGGTCGGGGAGGATGCCGAAGGGGTGGTAGAAGTGGTCCGGCCCGCCGTTCTCCAGGGTGCGCGCCTGCGGCTGTCCCTTGCCGCCGGTTCTCCAGTTCACGAAGCGGACCGCCATCTTGAAGCTGGCGTTGCACTCCCGCATCCACTCCTCCTCGGCGATGCCGAGGTAGTCGAACAGGACCCGGTGCAGATTCGGGACGGTCGCCTCGCCCACGCCGATGCGGCCGATCGCCGGTGCCTCCAGCACCGTGATCTCCGTGGTGCCCTGGAGGGCCTTGCCGAGATAGGAAGCGGTCATCCAGCCGGCGGTTCCGCCGCCGAGGATGACGACCTTCTTGATGCGCGCGTCGGTGCCGGTCATAGGGAGGGCTCTCTCTTCCGTCCGATGGGAGTTCCGCTGTGCGGTGACGAAAGATTCCGGCCTTCTGCTATGCGCCACCTATAAGCAGCCGTATGGCAGTCGTATAGCGGATCGGCCGAATCTCGATGGCGTTGTCGTATCTCACCGCCCCGAAACTCCCAGCAGAGGATGGCTGCCTCACATGCCGTACGACGAAGGGACGAAGGGAATCCTCTCGACCGTGGGAGGAACTCCGCTCATCGAACTGGAGCGATTGCTGCCAGGCCTCGGCTCGCGGGTGTTCGCCAAGGTGGAGCGGTTCAATCCCGGAGGAAGCATCAAAGACCGCTCGGCCCTCTCGATGGTGCTCGCGCGGATAAGATCGGGGGACCTGGTCCCCGGCAGGTCCACCGTCATCGAGTCGAGTTCCGGCAACCTCGCGATCGGCCTCGCCCAGATCTGCGCCTACGTCGGGCTGCGCCTCATCTGCGTCGTGGACTCCCGGACGACCCGGCAGAACGTGGCGATCCTCCGGGCCTACGGGGCCGAGGTGGAGATCGTCACCGATCCCGACCCGGCCACCGGCGAGCTGCTGCCCGCCCGACTGCGCCGGGTCGCCGACCTCGTCGCCGCCACCCCGGACGCCTACTGGCCCGACCAGTACGCGAACCCGCTCAACCCCCTCGCGCACCAGACCACGATGCGGGAGATCGCCGAGGCGCTCGACCACCGCGTCGACCAGCTCGTCGTCGCGGCCGGCACCAGCGGAACGCTGGGCGGCTGCGCCGAGTACATCCGCCAGTCCGGCATGAACACCACCGTCAACGCGGTCGATGCGATCGGCAGCGTGCTCTTCGCCCCGCCCGAGCGCCGCACCCGGCTCATCCCGGGCCACGGCGCCTCCGTCGTCCCCCGCCTGCTGCAGCCTGCGGACGCCGACCGGGTCATCCACGTCGGCGACCTCGACTGCGTCGTGGGCTGCCGGCAGCTCGTCCGCCGGGAGGCCGTGCTCGCGGGCGGCTCCTCCGGGGCGGTGGTCGCCGCCCTGGAGCGGATCGCCCCGGACATCGTCCCGGGCTCCAACGTGGTGCTGGTCCTGCCCGACGGCGGGGACCGCTACCTGGAGACGATCTACGACGACGCTTGGGTGCACCGCCACTTCGGCGAGGTGTCGCACCTGTGGAAGGAGCCCCTCGCGGCGGGCACCGCCCCGGCCCTGGTGGATATAGCCCACGGATAGCGGCCCCGCCCACCATCGACGTGCACCGCACCGCATCCCCCCTCACGCACACCCCTCTCACGCACCGCCCCCCACACCCACGAGCCACCGACCGACCGTCACCGGAGGAATCAGATGACCACCCAGATCCACGTCCTGGACGCCGGGCGCAAGGAGCAGATCAAGGAAATCGTCTGCGACATCCTCGAACTCGAACTCGACGAGGTGACCGAGACCAGCCTGTTCAAGGAGGAGCACGACGCCGACTCCCTGCGCACGATCGAGATCCTGGCCTCGCTGGAGCGGGTCTTCGGCCTCTCTCTGGAGCAGGCCGAGCTCAGCCGCATGGTCAACCTCGCCGGCGTGTACGCCGTGATCGCGGAGGCCGAGGGCAAGTGAGCGACCGGACGGCCGCGACGGGGCAGCCGGGCGCTGCCCGGCACCGGGTGGTGATCACCGGGCTCGGTGTCGTGACGAGCATCGGTACCGGAGTCGACGCCTTCGCGCAGAGCCTGCGGGCCGGACGCAGCGGGGCGAAGCCCATCGGGGCCTTCGACACCACCGGCTTCGCGCACTCCAACGCCTGCGAGATCAGCGACTTCGAGCCGGAGGCCTGGCTGCGCGAACTGCCCGCCGACGAGCTCGGCCGGGCCGCCCAGTTCGCGGTCGCCGGAGCGAGGATGGCGGTGGCCGACGCGGGCCTCGCCGAGGCGGACGTCCGGGCCAGGCGCACCCTGGTCTCGGTCGGCACCACCGACGGCGAGTCCCGCGACCTCGACCACCTCACCGGGCTCCAGGTCGCCGAGGGCGACGACGTCCTCGACCCGGTGGTCGCCCGACGCGTCTGGCCGGGCCGGCTCTCCGCCGGCATCGTCCGCGAACTCGGCCTGGAGGACGTGGAGACGGTCACCGTCCCCACCGCCTGCGCCGCCGGGAACTACGCGGTCGGCTACGGCTACGACGCCATCAGCTCCGGCGACGTCGAGATGGCCCTGTGCGGCGGCGCCGACGCCCTGTGCCGCAAGACCTTCACCGGCTTCTACCGGCTCGGCACCATCGCCCCCGACGTGTGCCGGCCCTTCGACGCCGACCGGCAGGGCATCCTGACCGGCGAGGGCGCCGGGATCCTGCTCATGGAGTCCCTGGAGTCCGCCCTCGCCCGCGGCGCCCGCATCTACGCCGAGGTGCTCGGCTACGGACTCTCCTGCGACGCCAGCCACCCCGTCGCCCCCGACCGGGACTCCATCGCCCGCTGCATCACCGCCGCGCACACCAACGCCGGGATCACCCCCGCCGACGTGGACTTCATCTCCGCGCACGGCACCGGCACCAAGGCCAACGACGTCACCGAGGTCGGCGCGATCCGCCAGGTGTTCGGCGAGGACCTGCCGCGGACCGTCTCCATCAAGTCGATGATCGGCCACACCATGGGCGCCGCCAGCGCCCTTGCCTCGGCGGCCTGTGCCCTCGCCCTGCGGGAGGGCTTCATACCGCCGACCATCAACCACCGCACCACCGACCCCGAATGCGGCGTGGACTGCGTGCCCAACGAGGCCGTGGAGGCCGACCTCAAGGTCGTGCAGAACAACGGACTCGCCTTCGGCGGCAACAACGCCGTACTGGTCCTCGGCCGCTGGGAAGAAGAGAGGAGCGCAGCCGCATGAGCACACGGGCGGACGACCCCGCACGGCAGCTCGTCGTCTCGGGCTGGGCGGTGTCCTCCCCGTACGGGCTGGGCCGGCAGCCGTTCGCCGAGGGGATCCTCGGCGGGGCCGCCGCCCTCGCCCCGGTGGACGCCGGGCGCTGGCCGGTCCCGTACGGGCGGGCCGGCCTGATCCCCGACTTCGACGTCAAGACCGTCCTCGGCCGCAAGGGCACCCGCTCCATGGACCGGGCCACCGGGATCGCCGTCATCACCGTCGGGGAGCTCCTGGAGGACTTCGGCCGGGGCCTGGCCGCCGACCCCGAGAAGACAGGGCTGGTGCTCGGCACCTCCGGCAGCGTCCAGTCCATCATGGACTTCACCCGGGACGCGCTGACCGGGGAGAAGCCCTACCTCGTCGACCCGGCCCGCTTCCCCAACACCGTGATGAACTGCCCGACCGGGCAGAGCGCCATCCGGCACACCCTCAAGGGCCCCAACGTCACCGTCTCCGGCGGCTCCGCCACCGGGCTCCTCGCCCTGAACTACGCCTCCCGGCTGCTGCGCGGCGGCCACGCCACCGCCCTGCTGGCCGGCGCGGCCGAGGAGTTCTCCGTCCAGCGGGCCCGGCTGGAGCACGTCGCCGACCACGCCGGGGCCGAGCCCGGGCCGCTCGGCGAAGGGGCCGCGCTGTTCCTGCTGGAGAGCGCGCGGGCCGCCCGCGACGGCGGCCGGCCACCGCTCGCCACCGTCCTCGGCTCCCGCTTCCGGGCCTTCCCCGAGACCGGCCGGGCCGGGGCCGCACTGGCCCGCTGCATCGCCGACGTGCTCGCCGACGCGCAGGCCGCCCCCGAGGACATCGCCGTCCTCGCGCCGGGCACCCCGCCGGGGCTCCTCGGCAAGCAGGAGCAGTCCGCCCTGGACGGGATCCCGGGCGAGCGGATCGCCGTACGCCCCCTCGTCGGCGACGCGACCGCCGCCTCGGCCGCCTTCCAACTCGCCGCGGTCCTGGCCGCGGGCGGGGCGCGTGCCGCCCTGGTGGACCGGCTCGCGCTGGTCACCGCCCTGGACCGGGACGGCACGGTCGGTGCCACGCTGCTGCGGCTCGGCTGAGCAGCCCGCCCCGTACGACGTGGCCCCGACGCCCGACGGCGAGCCGACACCTCGACGTCGCCCCGACACCCGGCGTCGCCCCGACACCCGGCGTCGCCCCGATGACCGCACGACCCTTCCCCGACGACAGCAGACAGAGAGGCATCTCCCATGTCCGAGACACCGAGGCCGGTAGCCCTCGTCACCGGCGGCTCCCGCGGCATCGGCCGGGCCGTGGTGGAAACCCTGGCGCGCGACGGCCACGACGTGGCCTTCTGCTACCAGTCCAACGAGGAGGCCGCGGCCCTGGCCGCGAAGGCGGCCGAGGAGCACGGGGCGAGGGTGCTGGCCCGCCGGGTCGACGTCACCGACCGGGACCGGGTCCGGGCCTTCACCGCGGAGGCCGGATCCGTCCTCGGGCCGGTGGACGTGCTGGTCACCGCCGCGGGCATCGTCCGCGACGGCCACCTGGCGATGATGCGGGACGAGGACTGGGACGCAGTGGTCCGCACCAACCTCGACGGCACCTTCCACTTCGCGAAGGCCCTGGCCTTCCCGATGATGAAGCGTCGCAAGGGCGTGATCATCACCCTGTCCTCGGTCGCCGCGGCCGGCCACGCCGGCCAGAGCAACTATTCCGCGACCAAGGCCGGGATCATCGGCTTCACCAAGGCCCTCGCCAAGGAGGCCGGCCGCAGCGGACTCCGCGCCAATGCCGTGGCCCCCGGGTTCATCGCCACCGACATGGTCGGCGGCCTGTCCGAGAAGCACACCGAGGAGATGACCGCCCGGATCCCGCTGGGCCGCTTCGGCGAGGCCCACGAGGTCGCCGAGCTGGTGTCCTTCCTCGCCTCCGACCGCGCCGCCTACATCACCGGCCAGGTCTTCGCCATCGACGGCGGCCTGGTCGTCTGACCCCGCCGACCGACCCGCCGGCCGTCGCCGTCGGTCCGTCACCAAGGAGAGAGTCATGGCCGGCCGTGCCGCCAAACCGCCGAGGTTCTACTTCAACCTGCGCAGCCCCTACAACTTCTTCGCCCTCGGCGACCTGGAGCGCGATCACCCCGAGCTCCTCGACCGCCTGGAGTGGCGCCCCTTCTGGGAGCCCGACGAGACCAGCGCCCGGCTGCTCGCCCAGGCCGGCGGGCAGTTCCCGTACACCCCGATGACCCGCGCCAAGCAGTTCTACATCCTGCGCGACGTGCGCCGCCTGGCCGCCGACCGCGGCCTGGCGCTGACCTGGCCGACCGACCGCTCCCCGTGGTGGGAGCCCGCCCATCTGACCTGGTTCCTCGCCGACGACGCCGGCCTCGGCCGGCAGTGGGTGGCCCGCGCGGGCCGCGCCCGCTGGCTGGAGGGCCGCGACCTCTGCGACCCGGCGACCGTGGCCGAACTGGCCGCCGAGGTCGGCTTGGACGCCGCTGCGGTGGCCGCCGCGACCGAGGACCCCGGGCTGCGCGAGCGCGGGGTGCGCGCCCTGCTCGACGTGCACCGCGACGGGGTCTTCGGGGTCCCGTACTTCATCCACGGCAGCGAGCCCTACTGGGGCCTGGACCGGGTCGCCGAGTTCGCCGCCTCCTTCGCCGACCGGGGGCCGCGGCTGCCGGGCGTCCCCGCCGGGCAGCCCGCCGAGGACGGGCTCGCCGCCGTCGGCGCAGGCCGGACCACCGACATGAGCCACGCGGGAGGCTGCGGATGAGCACCGCCGAAGAGGTCCGGGCGCTGCCCCTGACCGCGATCCAGCAGTCCATGTGGACGGCCCACCAGGTCGCCCCCGAGGCCTCCGCCTACAACATCGTCATGCCGCTGCGGCTGCGCGGCCGCGTCGACCCCGCCGCGATGGCCGCCGCCGTCACCGCGGTCGGCGCCCGCCACGAGCTGCTGCGCTCGGTGTTCACCGGCACCGCCGCCGGAGCGCGCCGCACCGTCTCCGGCGAGCCGCTGGTCCGCATGGAGTTCCGGGACCTGGCCGGGGCGGACGAGTCCGCCCTGTACGCGGCCGCCGAGGAGGCCGGGGCCCGCCCGTTCCGGCTGGAGTCCGGGGCCTTCCGGGCGGTGCTGCTGCGGCGCACCGACGAGGACTGGGCCCTGGTCACCTCCGCCCACCACATCGTCAGCGACTTCACCTCCCGCTGGCTGCTGGTGCGCGACGTCCTCGACGCCTACGAGGCCTGCGCCGCCGGCACCGAGCCCCGCTGGCGGCCCGTCCCGCCGGACGCCTACGCCGGCCATGCGGCGGAGGAGCTGCGCCACACCGCCTCCGAGGCGGGGCAGCGGGCGGCCGCCCTCTGGCAGGAGTCGGTGGGCGGGGCCCCCGCCGCCGAGCTCCCCCTGGACCGTCCCCGGCCCGCCGTCCGCTCCTACCGGGGCGGAACCGTCGTACGACAGCTCCCGCGGGACACCGCGGACGGTCTCGGCGCGGCGGCCGGGGCGGTGGGGGCCACGCCGTTCGCGTACCTCCTGTCGGTCTTCCAGGCCCTCACCCACCGCTGGACCGGGCAGGACGCCTTCGTGCTGGGCGTGCCGGCCACCAGCCGGATGGGCCGGGCGCTGCGGGACGTGATCGGCTGCTTCCTCAACACCATGCCGGTCCGCGCCGACTTCGGCCCCGGGTCCACCTTCCGCAGCGCGGCCGTGCAGGCCGGCGAGCGGGTCATGCGCGGCATGGTCAACGTGCGCTACCCGTGCGCGCTGGCCTTCCCCCGGGCGACGGTCTTCCGGACCGCGCTGTTCCTGGTCCAGATGGACCGGATGGAGCCGCCGGTGCCGAACGTCCCGCCGGGCGCCGCCGAAGGGCCGTCCGTCCGGTACGCCGGGCTGGACGTCTCGCTGATCGACGTGCCCCAGCAGGAGGGGCAGCTGGACCTGCTGCTGCGGATCGAGCAGACCCCGGACGGGATCACCGCCGTCTTCAGCTACGACACCGACGTGCTGGACCGGGCCACGGTCGAGCGGTTCGCCGACGGCTGGGAGCGGATGCTGGCGGCCGCGGTCGCCGCGCCCGACACGCCCGTCGCCGACGTCGAGCTGGCGGGGGAGGACGAGCTCGCCGCACTGCTCGCACTCGGGGCCGGGGGCTCCGCCCCCGGTTCCCCCGACGACTTCGACGGCCCCGACGGCCCCGACGCCTTCGAGTCCTCCGACCCGTACGACTCCTTCGAGAACGCCGGGAACCACCGATGAGCATCACCGCAGCCGTCGTCGGCGGCGGCCTGGGCGGCCTGACCGCCGCGGCCGCCCTGCACGCCAGGGGCGTGGACGTCCACGTGTACGAGCGGGGCGAGGCCCTGCGCGAACAGGGCGTGGGCATGCACCTCGGCCCCAACGGCACCCGCCTGCTCCGCCGCCTCGGTCTCGGCCCCCGTCTGGCCGGGGCGGCGGTCCGCCCCGACGCGCTGGAGGTCCGCGCCTTCCACAACGGGGCGCAGGTCGCCGTACAGGAGATGGGGGAGGCCTGGGAGCGGCAGTTCCGCGCCCCCTACCTCACCGTCCACCGCGGGGACCTGCACCGGATGCTGGCCGGGCTGCTGCCCGCCGCCCGGGTGCACACCGGCAAGGAGCTCACCGGCTTCCGGGAGGGCCCGGACGGCGTGCTGCTGGAGTTCGCGGACGGCAGCACCGCCGGGGCCGACGTGCTGGTCGGCGCCGACGGGGTGCACTCGGCGGTGCGCCGCGCCGTGGCCGGCGAGGACGCGCCGGTGTACTCCGGCAACAGCGCCCTGCGCGGCCTGGTGGACACCGTCGACGTGCCCGGGCTCGACCCGTCCCGGATGTACATGTTCGCCGGTCCCACGGCCCGGATGCTGTGCTACCCGGTCTCCGGCGGGCGGCAGTTCACCTACGTGGTGGTGGTGCCGGCCGCCGAGGGCGACGCCGAGTCGTGGACGAGCGCGACGGACCGGGCCGACCTGGACTCCGTCCTCGCCGGCTGGGCACCGCAGGTCCGCGAGGTCGTGGCGGCGGCGGGCGAGGTGCGCCGCTGGGCCCTGTACGACCGGGCGCCGCTGGAGCGGTGGAGCACCCGTCGCACGACCCTGCTCGGCGACGCCGCCCACCCGATGCTCCCGCACCACGGGCAGGGAGCCAACCAAGCCATCGAGGACGGGGTGGCACTCGCCATCTGCCTCGAGGGAGCGGACGCGGGGGCGGACGGCACCGCCGCCGCGCTGCGCCGCTACGAATCGGTCCGCCGGCCGCACACGACCCGTGTGCAGCTCGGTTCCCGGACCGGTCAGCCCCCTGGGAAAGAGGAGAAGCACAGCATGGCCAACAACAACGGCAACAACATCAACAACGCTGCCGCCAACGTCAACTGGATCCTCGACAACGACGTCGAGGCCAACCTCAACAACAACAACGCCGACAACAACCTCAACAACGTCGACCGCAACAACAACCTGAACAACAACGCTGCCTGACTCCCACCCGCGCTGCCTGACCCACCACCCCCGGGCACCACGCAGCACGCGCGCGAGGCGCGCAGCACCACATGGCACTCCACGGGCCCCCGACGCCGACCGCGTCGGGGGCCCGCCCCGTGTCCGGCGCCGTATATGCGCCCGATAGGGCGTCGATAGGGCCCTCTCCAAGGATGGGCGTCACCTGACCACGCGAAGGGAAGAGCGATGAGCGAACAGCAGCACGACACCGCCGGCGACACCGCCGACACCACCGTCTACCGGATCGTGCTCAACGACGAGGAGCAGTACTCCCTCTGGTGGACCGGCCGCGAACTGCCCGCCGGCTGGCGCGCCGAGGGCACCGAGGGCACCGAGGGCACCCGCGAGGAATGCCTCGCGAAGATCACCGAACTGTGGACCGACCTGCGCCCCGCGAGCCTGCGCCGCCGCATGGCCGCCGCCGCGGGCACCGCCGCCGGTACCGCCTCCGACGCCTGAACCGTCCCCCCGCCCCGCCGACGACAGGCGCACCGGGCCGCACCCACCGGCGCCGCCGGATCCCGCTGAATGGAGAGAACGTGAACGACCGTACACCGTCGGGATCCGCGCCCGGCCGTCTCCTGCTGCCCCAGCTGTTCCGGGCCCAGGCCGCCCGTACCCCTGACGCCCCGGCCGTCCTGGGCGCCGACGGATCCGTCCTCACCTACGCCGCGTTGGAGGAGCTCGCCGGCCGCCACGCCGCCGCCCTGCGGGCCCGCGGCGTGGCACCCGGCGACTTCGTCGGCGTCTGCCTGCCCCGCGGCCCCGAGCTGGTCGCCGCCCTGCTCGGCGTCTGGTTCGCCGGCGGCGCCTACGTCCCCCTCGACCCCTCCTACCCCGAGGCCCGCCTCGCCCTGGTCCTGGAGGACTCCGGCGCGGCCGCCGTCCTCGCGACCCGCTCCACCGCCGGCCGGCTCCCGTCCGGCACGGCCGTCGTGGACATGGCCGACGCGGGCGCCGACGCGCCGGCCTGCGCGCCCGCCGGGGAGGTTGCCGTCGTCGCGGAACCCGCAGACCCCGCCCGCCCCGCGTACCTCCTGCACACCTCGGGCTCCACAGGCCGCCCCAAGGGCGTCCTCGTCCCGCACGCCGGCATCGCCAACCGCGTCCGTTGGCTGGCGCACCGCCACAAGCTGGGCCCCACCGACCGGTTCCTGCTCAAGACCACCATCGGCTTCGACGCCGCCGGCCTCGAACTGTTCGCCCCGCTGATCAGCGGCGGCGCGGTCGCCCTCGCCCCACAGGACGCCGAACGCGACCCGGCCGCCCTGCTGCGCGCGGTCGCCGAGCACGGCGTCACCGTCCTGCAGGGCGTCCCCTCCGTCTACCGCCGCCTGGTCGAGCAGTCCGGCTGGGAGGCCGCCACCGGCCTCCGGCTGGTCTTCAGCGCCGGCGAGCCGCTCCACGCCGAGCTGTGCCGGGCCCTGGCCGAGCGCGCGCCGCGGGCCGAGATCTGGAACACGTACGGCCCCACCGAAGCCTCCGTCGACATCACCGAGCACCGTTGGGACCCGGCCCAGGAAACGGGCACCGTCCCCATCGGCCGGCCCATCGCCCACATGCGCGCCCTCGTCCTCGACCCGGCGGGCCGGCCCGTGCCCGTCGGCGTCCCCGGCGAACTCCACGCCGGTGGTGTCGGACTCGCCCTCGGCTACCACGGCCGCCCCGGCCAGACCGCCGAGCGCTTCGTGCCCGACCCGTACGGCGCCCCCGGCGACCGGCTCTACCGCACCGGCGACCGGGTCCGCTGGCTGCCCGACGGAACCCTGGAGTACCTGGGCCGCCTCGACCAGCAGGTCAAGGTCAACGGCGTCCGCATCGAGACCGGCGAGGTCGAAGCCGCGCTGGCCGGCCACCCCTGGGTGCGTGCCGCGGTCGCCGCCGCCGTCCCCGACGGCTCCGGCGGGCACCGGCTCGTCGCCTGGGTGCAGTCCCGCGGCGAGCACCTGCGCCCCGACGAACTGCGGACCTTCCTCCGCCGCTCCCTGCCCGACCCGCTCGTGCCCTCCGTGTACGTGCCCGTCGCCGACTTCCCGCTCACCGCCAACGGCAAGATCGACCGCAAGGCGCTGCCCGAGCCGGTCGCCGCCGCGGCCGCCGCCGAGGCCGCCCACGTGCCCGTACGCACCGCTGCCGAGCGGGTCGTCGCCGAGACCTGGGCCCAGATCCTGTCCCTCCCCGTGGAACAGATCGGCGCCACCCACGACTTCTTCCAGCTCGGCGGCGCCTCGCTGATGCTCAGCACGCTCGCCGAGGCCCTCTCGGCCGCCACCGGCACCCGCGTCGCGCTCCGCTCCCTGTTCACCGCCACCACCGTCGAGGCGCAGGCCGCCCTGTTCGCCGACGCCCCCGCCCCGACCGCCGGCGGACCGGCCGCCTCCCCGGACGCGGCCGCCGTGACCGCCGCAGCCGATGACGAGCCCGTACGGCCGGTGCAGCGCACCCCCTCGGGGCTGCCCCTGTCGCCCGGCCAGCAGGGCATGTGGCTGATGGACCGGATGCGCCCCGACAGCGCCGAATGGAACGCGCCCGTCTTCCTCACCCTGCCCGCCGCCTACACGGACCGGACCCTCGCGGCCGCGCTCACCGCGCTCGCCGAGCGGCACGAGATCCTGCGCACCCGATACGTCCTGCGCGGCGCCGAGCCCGTCCAGATCGCCGACGCCGAACCCCGCGTCGAGCTGCGCACCGCGCGCGCCGCCGACCGGGCGGCCCTGAACTCCCTGGTCCAGGAGGAGTTCGCCCGCCCCTTCGACCTGGAGCACGGGCCCGTCTGGCGCGCGCTCGCCGTCCGCGGCCCGGAGCCCCGGTCCGACACGAGCCTGGTGCTCTCCGTCCACCACATCGCCTGCGACGGCTGGTCCTCGGTGATCCTGGAGCGCGACCTGCTCGCCCTGGCCGGGGCCGCCCACCACGGCACCGACGCCGTACTCCCGCCGCTGCCCCTGCAGTACGCCGACCACGCCGTCCACCAGCGGCGCCGCCTCGCCGGCCCCGCCGCACAGGAGGACCTGGCCCACTGGAAGCAGGCCCTCGACGGGATCCTCCCCGTCGACCTGCCCGCAGACCGGCCCCGGCCCGCCGTCCGCGACGCCGCCGGCGCCGCCCACGTGTTCACCGTGCCCGCCGAGCTCACCGAGCGGGCCGCCGCCTTGGGCCGCACCCACGGCGCCACCCTCCAGCAGACCCTGCTCACCGTGTTCGCGACCCTCGTCGCCCGCCTCACCGGCCAGTGGGACGTGCCCGTGGGCGTGCCCGTCGCCGGCCGCGACCGGCCCGAGGCCGCCGACGTCGTCGGCTTCTTCCTCAACACCCTCGTGATGCGCTGCGACGCCCCCGCCCAGGCCCGGTTCACCGACGCGCTGGTCCGGGTCCGGGACACCGCGCGGAGCGCGTTCGCCCACCAAGAGCTGCCCTTCGACCGGCTCGTCGCCGCCCTCGACGACGCCCGCGACCCCGGCCGCACCCCCCTCTACCAGGTCATGTTCGACCTGCACGAGGAAGGCCGGACCGGCACCGCCACCACCGGCTCCGACATCGACGCCTTCCGCGGCGCCTGGCGGGCCGCCCGCACCGACCTCACGTTCGTCGTCCAACGGCAGCCCGACGGCTCCCTGCTCGGCCTGGTCGAGTACGCCACCTCCCTCTTCGACGCGGCCACCGTCGAACGGTTCGCCGCCCACTGGGTGCGGCTGCTCCACGCCTTCACCGACGACCCCACGACCCGCCTCGACCGGGCCGAGATGCTCCCCGAACGGCTGCGCGCCGAACTGCTCGCGCTGGGCCCCGGCGCCCCCGAGCCGGGCACCCCCCGGGCCGGCACCCCGGCGGCCGGCACCCCCGCCGCCTCCCCCGAGGACGTCGCGCACACCGTGATCGCCGCCGTCGCCCGCGCCAACCCGGACGACACCGCCGTCGTCTGCGGCGGCGACACCTGGACCTACGCCCGCCTGGAGCGCCGGGCCGAGGCCGTCGCCCTGCGGCTGCGCGAGCTCGGCGCCGGCCCCGAGACCGCCGTCGCCGTCATGCTCGGCCGCACCCCCGACCTGATCGCCGCGTGCCTCGGCATCTGGAAGGCCGGTGCCGCGTACGTGCCGCTCGACCCGGCCGCCCCCGACGAGCGCCTCGGCTACGTCCTGGAGGACTCCGGCGCCGTCGTGCTCGTCTCGGACCTGGCCGGCGCGACCCGGCTGCGCGGCCGGTACCACGGCCCCTGGCTGGCCCTCGACGCCGACGAGCGGCTCGCCGCCCTCGACCGCGCACCGGTGCCCGCCGCGCCGGCGCAGGGGCTCGCCGGGGGCACCCTGACGAGTCCCGGCAGCCTCGCCGGCCGGGAGCCCGGCGCGGACAGCTCCGCCGTCCGGTGGGCCACCGCCGCCCCGGCCGCCGGGACCGGCACCTGGACCTGGACCATGACACCGCCGGAGGTGCCGGCCGACCCGGCCCGACTCGCGTACCTCATGTACACCTCCGGCTCCACCGGTCGGCCCAAGGGCGTCGCCGTCGAGCACCGCACCCTGCTGGCCATGCTCCGCGCCTCGCAGGCCCACCTGGACTTCGGGCAGGGCCCCGACGACGCCTGGCTGGCCCTGGCCCAGCCCACCTTCGACATCTCCTGGACCGAGCTGCTGATGCCGCTGACCGCCGGCGGCCGCGTGGTCCTGGCCCGGGAAGGCGACCTCACCGACCACGCCGCCCAGTTGCGGCTGATCGAGGAGCACGGAGTCAGCCACCTCCAGGTCGCCCCGCCGCACTGGCAGATGCTCATCGACGCGGGCCTCGGTCGGCGCCCGCTCGTCGGCCAGACGGGCGGCGAGCCCTGCCCGCCCGCCTTGGCCCGGGAGCTGTCCCGACGGCTGCTGCGGTTCGTCAACGAGTACGGGCTCACCGAGACCACCATCGCCGCCACCCGCTGGGACGCGCACGACACCGCCGCCACCGTTCCCGTCGGCCGCGCCTACCCGCACGTCACCGCCCGGGTCCTCGACGCCCACCTGCAGCCCCTCCCGTACGGGGTCACCGGCGAACTGTGCGTCGGGGGCGCCGGCCTGGCCCGCGGCTACCACGGCCGCCCCGACCTGACCGCCGCCGCCTTCGTCCCCGATCCGTACGGCGCCCCCGGCGCCCGCCTCTACCGCACCGGCGACCGCGCCCGGATGTTGCCCGACGGCACCCTGGAGTTCACCGGCCGCGCCGACGGCCAGGCCAAGATCCGCGGCCGCCGCGTGGAGACCGGCGAGGTGCAGGGCGTCCTCGCCGAGCACCCCGACGTCGCGCACTGCGCCGTCGTCGTGCACGGCACCGGAACCGCCGCCGCCCTGATCGCCTACTGGGTCCCGCGCGAGGGCCGCCGCGTCCCCGGGGACTCCGAGCTCCTCGACCACTGCGCCCGCAGGCTGCCGGACTACATGGTCCCCGCCCTCCTCGTGCCGGTCCCCGCGATCCCCCTCACCCGCCACAACAAGGTCGACGTCCGGGCCCTGCCCGCCCCCGACCTGGCCTCGGCCCTCGCCGACGAGCCGTACACCGCGCCCGAGGGACCGGTCGAGGAGATCGTCGCCGACATCTGGGCCGAGGTTCTCGCCGGCGACCGGCCGGACGCCCCGGACGGCCCGGGCGCCCCGACCGGTGCGGGCGGCGGCCGGCGGATCGGTGCCCACCAGGGCTTCTTCCGGATCGGTGGCAACTCCGTCCTCGCCGCCCGCGTCATCGCCCGGATCCAGGAGGAGTTCGACGTGGAGATGCCGCTGCGCGCCGTCTTCGAGAACCCCACCGTCGCCCTGCTCGCCGCCGCGGTCGAGGACGCCGTCCGCGCCGAGATCGAGTCCCTCGACCACACCGAACTGGCCATCGCCCACAGGGAGTACCAGCCGTGACCGCACCCACCGCACCCACGCAGGAAGAACTGCGGGCGGAACTGCTGCGCAGACGGCTCGCCGGACGCGCGGGCCGCACCGGCGGCCGCACCGCCCCCCGCACCTCCATCCCGCGCGTGGACCGCAGCGCGCCGCTCGCCCTCTCCGCCGGCCAGCGCCAGCTGTGGTTCCTCCACCAGCTCGACCCCGACAGCCCGGAATACCTGCTGCCGCTCGCGTACCGGCTGCGCGGCACCCTCGACGAGAGCGCCCTGCGCCGCTCCTTCGACGCGCTCGCCGCCCGCCACGAGATCCTGCGCACCCGCTACGTCCTCGACGGGACCGAGCCCCGCCAGGTCATCGACGCCCCCGGCCCCGTCGACTACGCGGTCACCGAAGCCGCCGGCCTCGACGCCGCCGAACGGGACGCCGTTGCGGCCCGCTTCACCCGCGACCGCGCCGCGGAGGTCTTCGACCTCGCCGCCGAGGCCCCGCTGCGCGTCCGCCTGCTGCGGCTCGCCGCCGACGACCACGTCCTCGTCGTCGTCCTGCACCACATCGCCTGCGACGCCCTGACCCGGCCCCTGCTCCTCGCCGACCTGGCCGCCTGCCACCGGGCCGCGGGCGCCGTCACCGGCCCGCTCGACGGCGTCCTGCCCGAGCCGCCCGTCCAGTACGCCGACTACGCCGCCTGGCTGAACGCCCGCCAGAGCGGCCCCGAGGCGGACGCCGCCCTCGACTGGTGGCGCGGGCAGCTCGCCGGCAGCGGCCCGCTCGGCCTGCCCACCGACCGGCCGCGGCCCGCCGTCCGCCGCTGGGGCGGCGACGTCGCCGAGTTCGACGTGCCCGCCGACACCGCCGCCGGCCTGCGCCACCTCGCCGAGCAGGAGGGCGCCACCCTCTTCATGGTCCTCCTCGGCGCCTACCAGACCCTGCTCGGCCGCTACACCGGCAAGCGGGACGTCGCCGTCGGCACCGCCGTCTCCGGCCGCACCCGCCCCGAACTGCGGCAGATGGCCGGCTACGCCTACAACAGCCTCGTGCTGCGCGGCCGCTGGGAGGGCGACCCCGCCTTCCGGGAGCTGCTGCGCGGCGTGCGCACCACCGTCCTGGACGCCTTCGACCACCAGGACACCCCCTTCGACCGGATCGCCGACGAGCTGGAACCGGCCCGCGACCTGTCCACCACCCCCCTCTTCCAGGTCATGTTCGACCTCGCCTCCGCAGGGGGCTCCGACACCCCCGACCTGCCCGGCCTCGACGTGAGCCCGGTCCCCGCCACCGGCCGCATCGCCCGTTTCGACCTCACCCTGCACCTCGCCGAACGCGCCGACGGCTCCCTGCACGGCAGCCTGGAGTACGCCACCGACCTGTTCACCGGGGCCACCGCCGAGCGGATCACCGGCCACTACACCGCCCTGCTCGCCGCCGTCGCCGAGCGGCCCGGCGACCCGCTGTCCACCCTGGACTTCCTCGGTGCCGCCGAACGTTCCCTGCTCCTCGACGGCCCCGCCGAGCCGGTCGGCGCCCCCGTCCCCGGCACCCCGCGGAGCGTGGTCGAGACCATCGCCGCGCAGATCGCCGCCACCCCCGACGCGGTCGCCGTCCGGCACCCCGGCGGCACCACCAGCTACGCCGAACTCGGCCGTCTCGCCGACCGGTTCGCCCGCCGACTCGCCGAGCTCGGCACCCGCCCCGACGACACCGTCGGCGTCCTCCTCGACCGCGGCCCCGAGCTGGTCGCCGCCCTGCTGGGCGTGTGGCGCGCGGGCGCCGCGTACGTGCCGATCGACCCCGGCTACCCCGACGAGCGCATCGGCTACATGCTCGGCGACACCGGCACCCGGCTCGTCGTCACCGAGGCCCGGCACGCCGGCCGGTTCGCGAACGGAGACGTGCCCGTCGGTCTCGTGGTCGTCGACGACCCGGCCGAGCGCGCGGCCCTGGCCGCCGCCGAGGCCCCGCTGCCCGCCGCGCACGACCTCGACCAGCTGGCCTACGTCATCTACACCTCCGGCTCCACGGGCCGGCCCAAGGGCGTCCTGATCGGCCACCGCGGCCTCGCCAACTACCTGACCTGGACGGCAGGCGCCTACGCCTCGGCCGGCACCGGCGGCGCCCCGCTGTTCTCCTCCGTCGCCTTCGACCTCGGAGTCCCCGACCTGTACGCCCCGCTCATGACCGGCCAGGCCGTCCACCTGCTCCCGCAGGACCTCGACACCGCCGACCTGGGCGCCCTGCTCGCCGAAGGCGGCCCGTACGCCTTCATCAAGCTCACCCCCGGCCACCTCGACCTGCTCTCCCAGCAGCTCACCCCCGAGCAGATCCGCGGCCTCGCCGGGCTCGTCATCGCCGCCGGCGACTCCTTCACCCACCGCCTCGCCGAACGCTGGGCCGCCGCCGCGGGCCCCGACGGCACCCGCCTCGCCGCCGAGTACGGACCCACCGAGATCACCGTCGGCAACTCCGCGTACTTCCTGCCCGCCGACGGCGCCGCCCACGGACCCGTCACCACCGAACTCGTCCCCATCGGCCGCGCCATCCCGAACACCACCATGTACGTCCTCGACGAGCAGCTGCGCCCCCTGCCCGTCGGCGTCCCCGGCGAGGTCTGGATCGGCGGCACCGGCCTGGCCCGCGGCTACGCCGGCCGCCCCGACCTGACCGCCGAGCGTTTCCTGCCCGACCCGTACGGGGCCCCCGGCGCCCGCATCTACCGCACCGGCGACATCGCCCGCGTCCTCCCCGACGGCAACCTCGACTTCCTCGCCCGCACCGACCACCAGGTCAAACTCCGCGGCTACCGCATCGAGCCCGGCGAGATCGAGACCGCCCTCACCGCCCACCCCGGCGTCGCCGAGGCCGTCGCCCTCGTCCGCGAGGACCAGCCCGGCGACAAGCAGCTCGTCGCCTACCTCGTCCCCGCCCCCGGCGCCGACGAGCAGGACCTCGCCCCCGCCGCCCTCAAGGACCGCCTCGCCGCGGCCCTGCCCGCCTACCTGGTCCCCTCCGCCTACCTGCGGCTGCCCGCCCTCCCGCTCACCGCCAACGGCAAGCTGGACCGGCGCGCCCTGCCCGCCCCCGGCCGCGGGGCCACCGCCGTCGGCGAGCACGTCGGGGCCCGCGACGCCGCCGAGGCCGCCATCGCCGCGGTCTGGGCCGAGGTCCTCGGCCTGGAGCGGGTCGGCGTCCACGACAACTACTTCGACCTCGGCGGGGACTCCATCCGCGCCGTCTCCCTCGTCGGAGCCCTGCGCGGGGCCGGCTGGGAGACCAGCGTCCGCGACGTCTTCGAGCACCGCACCGTCGCCCGGCTGCGCGCCGCCCTCGCCGACCAGGCCGGGGACGGCGCCGCCGAGCGGGCCGACGGTCCCGTCGCCCCCTTCGCCCTGATCGGCGAGGACGACCGGCGCGCCCTGCCCGCAGACGTCACCGACGCCTACCCGGTCTCCCGGATCCAGGCGGGCATGCTCGTCGAGATGCACGGCCGCAGCGGCGAGAACCGCTACCACAACATCACCTCCTTCCGGATCCGCGACGAACTCCCCTTCGACCCAGACCTGTTCCGGCGGGCCGCCGACCTCATCGTGGAACGCCACGAGGTGATGCGGACCTCCTTCGCCCTCTCCGGATACAGCGAGCCCCTCCAGCTCGTCCACGCCGTCGGCACCGTGTCCATGCCCTGCCTCTTCGAGGAACTGCGCCACCTGCCCCGCGAGGAGCGCGAGGACGCGATGTGGGCGTTCGCCGACCGCGACCGCGCCGAACTGTTCGACCTGACCGCCGCCCCGCTGATGCGGATGGCCGTCCACCTCGTCGACGACGAGAGCTGGTGGCTGTCCATCACCGAATGCCACCCGGTCATCGAGGGCTGGAGCTACCACTCCCAGCTGATGGAGCTGCTGCGCGCCTACCGCGCCCTGCGGGCCGGCGGCGAGCCCGACCCGGCCCCGCCGGTGCCCGCCGTCCGCTACGCCGACTTCATCGCCGGCGAACTGCGCTCCCTCGCCTCCGCCGAGGACCGCGACTACTGGCGCGGCCTCGTCGACGGCCACGAGAAGTTCACCGTCCCCACCGGCTGGGCCGGCGACCCCGACGGGCCGGACGAGCGCTACCGCATCGACATCGCCCTCGACCGGGTCGAACCGGGCCTGCGCGCCCTCGCCTCGGCCGCGGAGGTCCCCTACAAGAGCGTCCTGCACGCCGCCCACAGCAAGGTCCTGTCCCTGCTGACCCGCGCCCGGGCCTTCCGCGGCGGCATGGTCGCCGACGCCCGCCCCGAGGAGGCCGGCGCCGAACGCGTCTCCGGCATGTACCTCAACTCGGTGCCCTTCCCGTACCGCACGGGCGCCGCGACCTGGGGCGAGCTGGCCCGGGAGGTCTTCGCCCGCGAGGTCGAGCTGTGGCCGCACCGCCGCTACCCGATGCCCGCCATGCGACTGCCCGGCGGCGAGAGCCACCTCATCGACGTGCTCTTCCACTACCTGGACTTCCACCAGGTCGACACGGAGCTCATCGACATCATGGCCAGCCGCGACGACAGCCCCAACGAGTTCCCGCTCGTCGTCGGCACCCCCGTCCGCGGACACCTGTCCCTCGCCTCCCGCACCCGGACCCTGTCCAAGGACCGTGCCGAGCGGCTCGCCGGCCTGTACCGGGCCGTCCTCGCCGACATGGCCCGCACCGGCGCCGACGGCGACGCCACCGGCGCCTTCCCCACCGCGCAGGAGCGCGCCCGGCTCGTGGCCCCCGCCCTGCCGCACCCCGACACCCCGGTGGACGTCCTCGCCGCCTTCGACGCGCAGGCGGCCCGCACCCCCTGGGCCACCGCCCTGACCGGCGCGGGCGCGCCCGCCGGCGGCGTCTCGTACGCCGAACTCGACGCGCGGGCCGGCCTCATCGCCCGGCGGCTGCGCGCCCTCGGTGCCGGCCCCGAAACCCGGGTCGCGGTCCTGCTCGACCGCGGTCCGGAGCTGGTCGCGGCCCTGCTCGGGGTGTGGAAGGCGGGCGCGGCCCAACTGCCCGTCGACCCGTGCACCCCCGACGCCCGGCTGGCCCTGCTCGGCTTCGACCTGGCCGTCACGGAGGGACCGTACGCCGGCCGGTTCGCCGGGATCCTGCCCGAGGGGCGGGTCCTGGCCGTCGGGGACGTCTCCCACGAGGGCCCTGCCGGCACCGGTGACGGCGGCCGGGCGCTGCCACCCTCGCCGTCGCTGCCGTCGCTGCCGTCGCCGCCGTCGCTGGCGTCCCTCGACCCCGACCGGCTCGCCTACGTCCTGCACACCTCCGGATCCACCGGCACCCCCAAGGGCGTGGAGATCAGCCACCGCTCGCTGGCCCACTACCTCGACTGGGCCGTACGGGCCTACGCGGAGGGCCGCTCCGGCGGCGCCCCCTGGTTCACCCCGGTCGGGTTCGACCTCGGCCTGCCCGCCCTGTACGCCCCGCTGGCCACCGGCGGCACCGTGCACCTGCTGCCGCAGAACTGGCAGCCCGAGGAGTTCGGGCCGCTGCTGATGGCCGGGGCCCCGTACGCCTTCGTCGGGCTGACCCCCGGCCACCTCCAACTGCTGGAGGCGCAGCTGACCGACTCCGAACTCGGCGGGATCGCCGGCATCGCCGTCTGCGCCGGCGACGCCTATCCGACCGCGCAGGCCGAACGGGTCGCCGCCCGCATCGCCGCGGCCGGCGGACGGATGCTGCTCGGCGCCGAGTACGGGCCGACCGAAGCCACCGTCGCCGCCACCTTCGGGCACGTACGGCCGCGGACCGGGCGCAGGCTCGTACCGCTCGGCTCGAACCTCCCGGGGGTGCTGCTGCGCCTCCTCGACGACCGGCTCCGGCCGGTGCCCGACGGGATCACCGGCGAGGTCTGGCTCGGCGGCGAGGGACTCGCCCGCGGCTACGCAGGGCAGCCCGCCCTGACCGCGGAATCGTTCCTCCCCGACCCGTACGGGCTCCCCGGCACCCGCCTCTACCGCACCGGCGACCTCGCCCGGCTGCTGCCCGGCGGCGTCCTGGAGTTCACCGGCCGCGCCGACGAGCAGGCCAAGATACGCGGCCACCGCGTGGAGCCCGGCGAGGCGGAGGCCGCCCTCACCGCCGACCCGGCCGTCCGCGAGGCGCTGGTCGCGGCCGTGGACGCGGCCGACGGCGGCAAGCGGCTCGCTGCCTGGGTGGTGCCGGCCGAGGGGCGGGCCGTGGCCGTCCGGGAGCTGCGCGACCGGCTGCGGGCCGTCCTGCCCGCCGCGGTCGTGCCCGCCACCGTCACCGTCGTCGACCGGCTCCCGCTGACCGGCCACGGCAAGCGGGACAAGGCCGCCCTCGCCTCCCGCGAGGCCACCGCGACCCCGCTGCCCTACACCGCGCCGCGCACCGACCTGGAGAAGGTGCTCGCCGAGGTCTGGGCCGAGGTCCTCGGCCTCGAACGGGTCGGCGTCCACGACGACTTCCGCGACCTCGGCGGCGACTCGCTGCTCGTCGCCCCGCTGCTGGTCTCCGCCCGCCGGCACGGACTGACCCTCGACCTCGCCACCGCACTGCGCCACCACACCGTCGCGCGGACCGCCGCCGCACTCGAAGACCCCCGGAAGGGCTGACCGATGGACACCCTCGACACCCTGGACACCCCCAGCACCGCGGACGGGCAGCGGACCGCCCGCCACCTCGTCTCCATCGACGACCTCACCGACGACGAGCTGCGCCGCATCGTCCGGCGCGGCGCCGAGTTCTCGGCCGGCACCGCCGGCCGCTCGGACGCGCTGGCCGGCCTGGTCGCCGGGATCTACTTCGCCAAGACCTCCACCCGCACCCGTACCGCCTTCTCCTCCGGGGCCCTGCGGCTCGGCGCGCGGATCATCGCGTACGGGCCCGGCGACCTCCAGCTCAACACCGGCGAGACCACCGAGGACACCGGACGGGTGCTCTCCGGGATGCTGGACGTGCTCGTCGCCCGGACGGCCGGCCCGGAGGCGGAGCTGCGCGGCTGGGCGACCCAGGACCGGATGGCCGTCGTCAACGCGATGAGCGCCGAGGAGCACCCGACGCAGGCCCTCACCGACCTCACCACCCTGCTGCGGCACTTCGGCCGCATCGAGGGACTGCGGATCCTGTACGTCGGCGAGGGCAACAACACCGCGGCCGCCCTGGCCCTGGCGCTGTCCCGGTTCCCCTCGGTCCACCTGGAGCTGCGGACCCCGCCGGGGTACGGGCTGCCGGCGCCGGTCGTGGCGCGGGCGCAGGCCCGGGCCGAGCGGTACGGGTCGGTGCTGAGGGAGCGGCACGACATGGACGCGCTGCCGGCGGAGTACGACGTCGTCTACACCACCCGCTGGCAGACGACGGGCACGTCGAAGCCGGACCCCGACTGGCGGCAGGTCTTCGCCCCGTTCCAGGTCACGGCCCGGCTGTGGGACGGCGGCGGTGCGCGGGCGGTGTTCCTGCACGACCTGCCCGCGCACCGGGGCGAGGAGGTCACGGCCGAGGTCCTGGACGGCCCGCGGAGCATCGCCTTCGCCCAGGCGACGAACAAGATGCACAGCGCGATGGCGGTCCTGGAGCACGCCGCCGGCCGGCTCGGCCGGACCGCCCGGTGACCCCGCCGCCGAAGTCCGCCACGGACCCGGCCGCCCTCCCGTGGCTCCTGTCCGACCCCTCCCCGGCAGCCGAGGCCCCGGCCGACCCGACGGCCGTCGCCGTGGCGGAACCGGCTGACCCGGCCCCTGCACCTGCGCCTGCGCCTGCCCCTGCTCCGGCCGAGGTCGAGGTCGAGGTCGAGGCCGAGGAGGAGACCGACGGCGGGGCCCGGGTGGTGCCGTTGCGGCGTAACCGGGACTTCGGTCTGCTGTGGGGCGGGGCTGGGTTGTCGCTGCTGGCAGGGCGGGCCACGGCCGTCGCCTACCCACTGACCGTGCTGTGGGCCACCGGCTCGCCCGGCGACGCAGGCCTCGTCGGCACCGCCCTGCTGCTGCCGCAGCTGCTCGTCCAACTGCCCGGCGGGGCGCTCGTCGACCGGTGGGACCGCCGCCGGATCATGCTCGGCACCGGGCTCGGCCAGGCCCTCGTCGCCGGGGCCGTGGCCGCCCTCCTCCTCATCGGCCAACACAGGCTGTGGGCCCTGCTCGCCGCCGCCTTCGTCGAGGGCACCCTCGGAGTGCTGCACCAGCTCGCCGAGCGGGCCGCCGTCCCGGCGGTGGTCCCCGCGGAGCAGCTGCCCGCCGCCCTCACCGGCAACGAGGCCCGCACCCGAGGCGCAGCCATCGCCGGGCAGCCGCTCGGCAGCGGCCTGGTCGCCCTGGGCACCGCCTTCCCGTACCTCGCCGCACTTGTCGGCCAACTCGCCTCCACCGCACTGCTGTTCGGCGTACGCGGCAAACTCCAGACCGCCCGCACCGGGCCCCGGCCCGACCTCCTCGCCGAGGTGCGGGAGGGGCTGGCCTGGATGTGGCGGCAGCGATTCCTGCGGGCGGTCATGGCCGCCGTCGCCGTCTCCAACGTCCTCTTCCAAGGCCTCAACCTCGCCGTGATGACCGGCATCCAGGAGAACCACGGTTCGCAGTTCGAGATCGGCCTCGTGCTGTCCCTCAGCGGGGCCGGCGGCCTCGTCGGCGCCCTCTCCGGCGGTTGGTGGACCGGACGCTTCGCGCTGCGCACCCTCGTCCTCGGCGGGCTGCTGGCCTGGACCGCGCTGATGGTGCCCGTCGCGTTCCTGCGCGAACCGGTCGTCCTCGGCGCCCTGTTCGCCGCCAGCGGGTACGTCGGCGGCGTCTTCAACGTCGCCGGCGGGGTCTTCCTGGTGCGCGTCGCCCCGGACCGGATGCGGGGGAGGGCCAACTCCCTCGCCATGCTGGTCGGTTCCGGCGCGATGGCGGCCGGGCCCGTCGCCGCAGGCTTCGCCCTGGAGGCCTTCGGGCCCACCCGTACCGTCCTCGGCCTGAGCGCCGCCATGGGCCTGACCGGGCTCGTGGCGCTGCTCTCGCCCGCCCTGCGCCGCAACCCGCTCGACGAGCCCTCCGCCGACCCCTCCGCCGATCCCTCCCCGGCCGCCGCGGAGCTGCCGGCCGGGGTGCCCGCGGAGCTGCCCTCCGGAGCCGCCTCGAAGGCCACCGGAAACACCGCCACACACCGCCTCTGAGCTGCGCTTCCGTGCGTATAGAGCACTCATAGCGCGCCACGGGAGAGTTCACCCCACCGCACAGTCGCACCGCGTGCCATCCCCCTCTCAAGGAGAACGACCATGCCGCTCAACTCCCCGGACCGCAGGACCGTTCTGCGCACCGCGCTCGGTGCCGCCGGAGCCGCTGCCGCCGTCACCCTCGTGGGGGCCGTCCCCGCCGCCGCCCACGGCCGGCGCCCCAAGCTCCCCCCGGTCGAGGGCATGGTCGGCGACCGCTGGGCGAACGAGTTCTGGTACGACTACGACGAAATGTCCTACTACAACCCGACCGAGGAGCTGAAGGCCGCGGTCGGCGCGATCACCGCCCCGTTCGGCGGGTTCACGAAGTCGTACGACGCCTGGGCCGCGACCCGCCAGGGCGGCCGCTACCCGCGCAGCTGGATGGAGCTCATCGAGCCCCGCCGCGCCGAGTTCGAGCTGCTCTCCCGCGCCCAGCGGGCCGTGTACGACAAGTGGTACGGCCGCGACCCGAAGGGCCTGGTCTTCGCCTTCCAGGAGTTCGGCCAGGGCACCCTCTTCGACCCGCGCCGCCCGGCCGGCAACAAGGTCCACATGATGAACTACACGCCGCCGTCGGCGACGCACGCCTACCACCGCTGGCACCCGTACCTGCAGTCCTTCCAGCTCCTCGGCATCGACCGGCAGTTCTGGGCGCACGTCAACCGCCTCGTCGGCGCCGCCTGGGAGATCCAGTCCATCGCCCAGCCGGTGACCGACCGCAACGACAACAAGCACATCTCCAAGCACGTCGTCCGCCAGGTCACCGCCAAGTGGCTGTGCCGCTCCAACGAGCGCATGAACCAGGCCTTCGACGTCTGGCCGTACCCCGTCGACATGGGCAAGTAGGCCCGCCGGGCCGAGCCCCGCCCCGGCCCCCGACCGGACCCGGGCCCCGCCCCTGCCCCGCCCCTGCCCCCGTCCCGTCCTGCCCCGTCCCTCCCGCACCCCACGTCCCGTACTACACAGGAGGATTGGCACACCATGCGAGTCACGACCGGATCCGCACCCCGCATCGGCGTCTGGATGGTCGGCGCGCGAGGCTCGGTCGCCACGGCGGCCGTCGCCGGCGCGGCCGCCGTCGTCGCGGGTGCCGCCTCCCCCGTCGGATGCGTGACGGAGACCCCCGCGTTCCGGGGCGCACCCCTCCCGGCCCTCGCCGACCTCGTGTTCGGCGGACACGACGTCGTCGACACCCCGCTGTCGGCGAGGGTCCGGCAGCTCGCCGCGGCGGGCGTCCTGCCCGCCGCGGTCCTGCCCTCACTCGACGCGCCGCTGGCCGCCGCCGAACTGGAGGTGCGCGACGGGTCGCTGCGACCCGGCGAGAGCCAGGCCGAGGCCGCCGCCCGCCTCGCCGACGACATGGCCGCGTTCCGCGACCGGCACCGGCTGGAGCAGGTCGTCGTCGTCAACGTTTCCTCCACTGAGCCGCTGCCGGAGCCCGACCCCGCCCACCTGGACCTGGCCGCCTTCGAGGCCGCCCTCGCCGCCGGCTCGCTCACCCTCCCGGCCAGCTCCCTCTACGCGTACGCCGCCTTCACCGCCGGCTGCTCCTACGTCAACTTCACCCCCTCCGCCGGCGCCTCCCTACCCGCCCTGGAGGAGCTGGCCCGGCTGCGGGGGGTCCCGCACGCAGGCCGCGACGGCAAGACCGGCGAAACCCTCGTCAAGAGCGCCCTCGCCCCGATGTTCACCCAGCGCGCGCTGCGCCTGCGTTCCTGGTCCGGCACCAACCTGCTGGGCGGCGGCGACGGTGCGACCCTCGCCGACCCGGCGGCCGCCCGCTCCAAGGCCGAGTCCAAGCAGCGCAGCCTGGAGGAGACCGTCGGCCACGCGGTCCAGGGCCAGGTGCACATCGACAACGTCCCCGACATGGGGGAGTGGAAGACCGCCTGGGACCACATCACCTTCGAGGGCTTCCTCGGCGTCCGGATGACCATGCAGTTCACCTGGCAGGGCTGCGACTCGGCGCTGGCGGCCCCGCTGGTGCTGGACCTCGTCCGGCTGACGGCCCTCGCCGGGCGGCGGGGCGAATCCGGGGCCCTGCCCGCCCTGGGCTTCTTCTTCAAGGACCCGGCCGGCTCCGCCGAGCACAACCTGACCCTCCAGTACGAGGCCCTCACGGCCTGGGCGGCCGGCACCACCCCCGCCGCCGAGGCCGCCGGCCACGGCTCCCCGCACGCCCCGGGAGCCCGCCCGTGAGCAGCGCCCTCCGCATCCCGCGCGCGGTCCGGGCCGCCGCCGCCCGCACGGCCCGTACTGCCCGTACCGCACGTACCCTGCGCGCCGCCCGCGCCGACGGGGGCGGTCCGGGCGGGCGGCCGGAGGTGCCGCTGCACCTGCCGCACTTCCCGGGGCGGGCGCTGCGGGCCCGCCGCGCCCTGCGCGCCTACGCCGAACTGGTCCGGGCCCCCGCCGCCGCCACCGTCCCCGGCGACGTCCTTGCCGGGGCGCTGGCCTCCGGGCGGGGCCCCGGACCGCGCACCCTCGGCCTCGCCGGCTCCTCCGTCTGCCTCTACTGGGCGGGCATGGCCCTCAACGACTGGGCCGACCGGGAGCTCGACGCCGCGGAACGCCCCGAACGCCCCCTGCCCTCCGGCCGGATCCGGCCCGGCGCCGCCCTCGCGGCCGCGGCCGGCCTCACCGCCGCCGGCCTCGGCCTGGCCGCCCTCGCCGGCGGGCGGCGGACCGTACTGCGGCGCACCCTGCCGCTGGCGGCCGCCGTATGGGCCTACGACCTGGGTGCCAAGCAGACCCCGCTGGGCCCGGCCGTGATGGCCGCCGCCCGGGCCCTGGACGTCCTGCACGGCACCGGTCCCGGCCCGGCCCGGCCCGCGCTCGGTCCGGCCACCGCGATCGGGGCGCACACCTTGGCCCTGACCCGGCTGAGCCGGCACGAGGTCGCCGGGGCCCCGCCGCACGAGGTGGCCCTGACCCTGGTCTCCTCCGCCGTCGCGGCCGCGGCCGGCCTCGCCCGCGCCGACGCCACCGCCCGCCCCGGCGGCCTGCGCGCCGCGGCCGGCGGCACCGCCCGGACCGCCCAGACCGCCGCGCTCGTCGTGTACGCCGCCGGGTACGGGCCCGCCCTCGTCCGGGCGGTGCGCCACCCCGCCGCCCCCGAGGTGCGGCGGGCCGTCGGCGCCGGGATCCACGCCCTGCTCCCGCTGCAGGCTTCGCTCGCCGCCCGCGCCGGCGCCCCCGGCCTGGCCGTGCCGCTCGCCGCGGCCCTGCCGCTCGTCCGCAGTCTCGCCCGGAAGGTGTCCTCGACATGACCGCAGTGGAACGGCCCCGCGCGGACCGTACGGACCCCTGCGACCGGACCGGACGTGCCGCTGCCGGGGTGCGCCCGTGAACGCCGCCGCGGGCCCGCCGCCCCGCTTCTCGTACGGCACGAACGGCCTCGCCGACCACCGGCTGGGCGACGCGCTGCGCATGCTCGCCGACCTCGGCTACGAGGGCGTCGCCCTCACCCTCGACCACCACCACCTCGATCCCTACGCCCCCGACCTCGCCGCCCGCGTCGCCGGCGTCCGGCGGGCCCTGGCCGCCACCGGCCTGGCCGTGGTCGTCGAGACCGGCGCCCGCTACCTCCTCGACCCCCGCCGCAAGCACCGCCCCACCCTGCTGTCCGCCCGGCCGGAGGACCGCGCCCTGCGGGCCGACCTGCTGCGCCGGGCCATCGGCATCGGCGCCGAACTGGGCGCCGGGGCCGTGCACTTCTGGAGCGGCACCCCGGACCCGGACACCACCCCGGAACAGGCCTGGCAGCGGCTGGTCGACGGCTGCGCCGACACCGTCGCGCACGCCGAAGCCGCCGGGATCGACCTCGCCTTCGAGCCGGAGCCGGGCATGCTCGTCCACGACCTGGCCGGCTACCGGCGGCTGTTGGACGACCTCGGCCGGCCCGACCGGTTCCGGCTCACCCTGGACCTCGGCCACTGCCGGTGCCTGGAGCCGCTTCCCGTCGCCGACTGCGTGGAGCTCGCCGCCGACCGCCTCGCCCACGTCCAGATCGAGGACATGCGCCGCGGCGTCCACGAGCACCTGCCCTTCGGCGAGGGCGAGATCGACTTCCCGCCGGTCCTGGCCGCGCTGGCCCGCACCGGCTACCGCGGGCTCGTCTCCGTGGAGCTCCCGCGCCACAGCCACGCCGCGGCCGACGTCGCCCGCCACAGCATCGCCTTCCTGCGCGCGGCCGCCGCCCAGCAGGACAAGGAGGCCGTACCGCAATGACCACCGCTCCCACCCTCACCCGGCCCACTTCCACCCGGCCCACCCCCACCCGGCCCGCCGCCGCGCCGCCCGCCGACGCCTGCGTCCACGACGCCCTGACCCTGCGCACCCTGGAGGAGTCCCTGCGCTCGGCCCTGGACCAGGAGCACCGGGCCCGGCTCGCCGACGGCCTCGCCGTCGTCGCCGCCGACGGCCCCCGCGCCCTGGACCGCCGCTTCCCCGCCGCCGGCCGCGACCACGGCCGCGGACCCCTGCCCGGCTGGGCGGGCTGGACCGTCGAGGACGCCGTACGCACCCTGCTGCTGCGCGCCCTGACCCGGTACGGGACCACCGGCGCGGCCCTCGCCGCCGAGGCCGCCGAACGGTACGCCCACGGGGACGCCGCCGAGCGCCGCGGGGTGCTGCGCGCCCTGCCGTTCCTGCCCGTCGGCGACCACGCCGTGCACCTCGTCGACGACGCCGTCCGCACCAACGACAACCGCTTGATCGCCGCCGCGCTCGGCCCGTACGCCCGCGCCCACCTCGACCAGTACCGCTGGCGGCAGGCCGTCCTGAAGTGCCTGTTCACCGGCATCCCGCTGGCGCGGGTGTCCGGGCTGAACGAGCGCCGGGACGCCGAACTGGCGCGGATGGCACGTGCCTTCGCGACCGAGCGCCGCGCCGCCGGCCGCCCCGTCCCCGCCGACCTGTGGGTCGTAGCGACCCTCGACCACTGACCCGACGACGACCACCTCCCGGAGCCCGGCCATGCGCATCTTCGACCCGCACATCCACATGACGTCCCGGACCACGGACGACTACCGAGCCATGTACGCCGCCGGAGTCCGTGCGCTGGTCGAACCCGCGTTCTGGCTGGGTCAGCCACGCACCTCCCCGGACAGCTTCACCGACTACTTCGACGCACTGCTCGGCTGGGAGCCCTACCGGGCGGCCCAGTTCGGCATCAGCCACCACTGCACCATCGGCCTCAACCCCAAGGAGGCCAACGACCCGCGCTGCACCCCGGTCCTGGACCTGCTGCCCCGCTACCTCGCCAAGGACGGGGTCGTCGCCGTCGGCGAGATCGGCTACGACACCGTCACCGAGGCCGAGGACCACGCCTTCGCCGTCCAGCTCGGCCTCGCCGCCGATTTCGGCCTGCCCGCCCTCGTCCACACCCCGCACCGCGACAAGGCGGGCGGCACCGCCCGCTCCCTCGCCGTCGTCCGCGAGTCGGGCATCGACCCGGGCGCGGTCGTCCTGGACCACCTCAACGAGGTCACCGTCGCCGAGGTCCACGACTCCGGCTGCTGGATGGGCTTCTCCATCTACCCGGACACCAAGATGACCCCGGACCGGATGGTCGCCATCCTCAAGGAGCACGGCACCGAGCGGATGCTCGTCAACTCCGCCGCCGACTGGGGCCACAGCGACCCGCTCCTCACCCGCGCCACCGGCGAGGCCATGCTCGCCGCCGGCTTCGACGAGGACGACGTCGACCGCGTCCTGTGGCGCAACCCGGTCGCCTTCTACGGCCAGTCGGGCCGCCTCGACCTCGACGCCGCGCCACGATCCGTCCAGGGCGACGTCCGGGCCCCGGGCCCGTACGCGGGCAACTCCATCGCCCGCGGCGGGAACTGAACCGACCGGAGCCCGGGGGGACACCACATGCGCTTCCGCCACCGCGACGGCACCGCCGTCCACCTCGCCTACTGCACCAACGTGCACCCCGCCGAAACCCTGGAGGGCATCACCGCCCAGCTCACCACCTACGCCGAGCCCGTCCGCAAGGCGGCCGACGAGCCGGTCATCGGCCTCGGCCTGTGGCTGCCCCAGGACGCGGCCGCCGTCCTCGCCGCCGACCCGGCCGCCGTCGCAGCCCTGCGCCGTGAGCTGACCGCCCGCGGCCTGGAGACCGTCACCCTCAACGGCTTCCCGTACCGGGGCTTCCACGCACCCGTCGTCAAGCGGGCCGTGTACTACCCCGACTGGTCCGAGCCCGCCCGCCTCGAATACACCCTCAACCTGGCCCGCATCCTCGCCCGGCTGCTGCCCGCCGACGCCGAGCGCGGCTCGGTCTCCACCCTGCCCCTGGCCTGGCGCACCGCCTGGTCACGCACCCGCAAGGCCGCCGCCATGCGCCAGCTGGACGCGCTCGCCGCCGGGCTGCGCCGGATCGAGGCCGAGACCGGCCGGACCATCCGGGTGGCGGTGGAGCCCGAACCGGGGTGCGTCGCCGAGACCACCGAACAGGCCGTCCGGCTGCTCGCCGACGCCGACCACGACCGGATCGGCCTCTGCCTGGACGTCTGCCACCTCGCCGTCGCCCACGAGGACCCGGGCTCCGCCGTGGCCCGGCTGCTGACCGCCGGCCTCCCGGTGGTCAAGGTCCAGGCGTCGAGCGCCCTGGAGGCCGCCGACCCGGCGGACCCGAAGGTACGGGAGGCCCTGGCCCCCTTCGCGGAGCCCCGGTTCCTGCACCAGACCCGGGAGGCGGGACTGCCAGGCGGCGCCCTGCTCGGCTCCGACGACCTCGGGCCCGCGCTCGCCGGGGCGCTGCCCGGCCGGGCGCCCTGGCGGATCCACTACCACGTGCCGCTGCACGAGGAACCCGCCCCGCCGCTCGCCTCGACCGGCCCGGTGCTGCGCGAGACCCTGCGGACCCTGTTCGGCGGGGACCACGCCGTCACCGACCACATCGAGGTGGAGACGTACACCTGGTCCGTGCTGCCCGAGGGCAGCCGACCGGTGGGCGCCGCGGGCCTGGCCCGGGGCATCGCCGCCGAACTGTCCTGGACCGGCCGCGAGCTGACCCGACTCGGCCTGACCCCGGCACCCCCGGCAGGCGCTCCGGCCCCCGGCAGCCCCGCTGCCGCCCCCGCCCCCGCCCCCCAGACCCCCGCACCCCGTGAGGAGGCCCGCCCGTGACCGGCTCCGCCACCCGGCAGGGAACCCGCAAGAAGGTGGCCGTCCTGTGCACCGTCGGGCTCACCCCCCGCCTGCTGCCCCACATGCCGAACCTGCGGGCCGTCGGCGAGCAGGGCTTCACCGCCCCGCTCGACACCGTCTTCCCCGCCGTCACCGCCACCGTCCAGGCCACCCTCACCACCGGGCTGCTGCCCAGCGCCCACGGGGCCGTCGGCAACGGCTGGTACTTCCGCGACCACGGCGAAGTGATGATGTGGCGCCAGCACAACGCCCTGGTGCAGGGGGAGAAGGTCTGGCAGGCCGCCCGCCGCCGGGACCCCGGCCACACCACCGCCTACCTGTGCTGGTGGTGGGCGATGGGCGCGGACGTCGACACCGTCCTGACCCCCCGCCCCGTCTACCACCACGACGGCCGCAAGGCCCCCGACTGCTACACCGTGCCCGCCGCCCTCCGCGACGAACTGACCGACCTCCAGGGCGAGTTCCCCCTCTTCCAGTACTGGGGCCCGACCGCCTCGCTCACCTCCACGGGGTGGATCGCGGGCGCCGCCCGGCACGTCGCCGACACCCGCGACCCCGACCTGTCCTTCATCTACCTCCCGCACCTCGACTACGACCTCCAGCGCTTCGGCCCCGACGGCCCCCGGGCCGTCCGGGCCGCCCGCGAGGCCGACGCGGCGCTCGGACCGCTCCTCGCCGCCCTGCGCGAGCGCGGCACCACCGTCGTCGCGCTCAGCGAGTACGGGATCTCCCCGGTCAGCCGGCCCGTGGACGTCAACCGCGCCCTGCGCCGCGAGGGCCTGCTGTCGGTCTACCGCCAGCGCGGGATGGAGTACCTCGACCCGTACACCTCCCGGGCCTTCGCCGTGGCCGACCACCAGGCCGCCCACGTGTACGTGGCCGACCCGTACGACGTCCCGCGCGTGCGCGACGTAGTGAAGGCGCTGGACGGCGTCGACGAGGTCTGGGACCGCACCCAGCAGGCCGACTACGGCATCGACCACCCCAACGCGGGCGAGCTCGTCGCCGTGTCCGAACCCGACGCCTGGTTCACGTACTACTACTGGCTCGACGACCGCCACGCGCCCGACTTCGCGCGCGGCGTCGAGATCCACCGCAAGCCCGGCTACGACCCGGCCGAACTGTTCTTCGACCCCGCCGACCCGGCGGTCAGGGCGAAGGCGGCCCTGGCCGTGCTGAAGAAGAAGGCCGGCCTGCGGGCGCCGCTCCGAGTGGTGCCGCTGGATCCCGGCTGCGTCCGCGGCAGCCACGGCCGGCTGCCCGGGGACGACCGCGACGGGCCGCTCCTGCTGTGCTCCGACCCGGAGCAGGAACGGGCCCGTTACCACGCCACCGAGGTCAAGGAGCTGCTCCTGCGCCTCGGCGGACTGACCTGACGACGCCCCTGGCGAGGGGGGAGAGGAGGAACCGGAGATGACGGAGATCACCAGGCAGCTGCTCGCGGCTCCGGACGTGCACGTGCCCTCACCGGCCGCACGGGAAGCGGCCCGGATCGAGGAGACCGGCGAGGCCCACGTGTGGTGGTGGCCGCTGGGCGACCGGGTCGACCAGGACGACTTCGACCTGCTCGACGAGGTCGAACAGGTCCGCGCCCGCCGCTACCGCGCCGAACGGGACGCCGCCGCGTTCGTCCGCACCCGGGCCGGCGCCCGCCGTGCCATCGGCGGGCTGCTCGGCGTCGACGCCCGCACGGTGGCCCTCGGCCGCCGGGTCTGCCCGGGCTGCGGGGACCTGGAGCACGGCCCGCCGGCCGTGGCCGAACCGGCGGTCGGGCTCGCCGTGAGCCTGACCCGCACCAACGGGTGCGGGGTGTTGGCGCTGCACGCGGGGGACTGGATCGGCGTGGACATCGAGGCCCTGCGGCCCGTCGAGTCCGGCTCGCTGGCCGACGTGGTCCTTGCGCCCGCCGAGTACGCGTACATCATGTCGCTGCCCGCCGGGCCCGAGCGGACCGCCGCCTTCCACCGGGTGTGGACCCGCAAGGAGGCCGTACTCAAGGGCGTCGGGCTGGGCCTGCTCGGCATCGACCTGAACGCCCTCGACGTCACCCCGGGCGTACCGGGCCCGGTCGAGGTGGTCCACGGCTACCAGGGCGAGGTCACCCGGTGGCAGGTCGACGACCTCGACCTCGACGGCAACTGGTCAGCCTCCCTGGCCCGCCCGCTGGACGGCTCCCTCTTGGGCCCCGTCCACCGCCACCGCCCCTAATGCTCTGACCGGAACCCCGCGAACACCTGAGGGGGCACATCCAGACCGCCCGTCGATGCTGGAGGCGGGGTGACATCCAGCCCGCCCGTTGATGCTGGAGGCGGGGGCACATCCAGCCCCGCCGGCGTTTGAGGCGCGGGGTCCGGGGCGGAGCCCCGAAACCGGCCCCGGGCCCGCGTCCGCAGCACGCGCCCCCGACCTTCCTGCGCCGGCGCCGGGCACCGTCCCGCAGGCCGGCGTCCGGGCCGGGGCCACATCCAGCCCCGCCGGCGTTCGAGGCGCAGGGTCCGGGGCGGCGCCCCGGCGTACGGCCCGCGTGGCCGACCGGCCGCCCCCCGCACGGATGCCCACCACCCCACCCGGAGACCCCCATGGCCCGCACGACCACCCGCCCGACCGGGCAACCGCCCACCGCCCCCGGGGCGGCCCCCGCCGGGGCGGCCCCCGCCGGGCCCTCGCCCGCGCGGCCGGGGCCCCCGCACACGCCACCCCCCGGCGCCCGCTCCGTCACCGCCGGCCTGGCCTGCGTCGGCCTGCTCCTCGCGGTCGGCGCGCTCGCCGGCGGCGCCCTCCAGGTGTTCCTGGACCGGATGGCCGGGGTCTTCGCACTCGTGGCGCTCTCCTGTTCCGTGATGCTCGGTCTCGCCACCGTCTTCCGGGACGTCCTGGCCCCCGCCCGCCGTCAGCTCGCGCAGCAGCTGCACCGGGCCGCCGCCGTCGCGGGGGTCGGCTTCCTCCTGGTCCACATCGGGGTGAAGGTCGCCGGGGGCCGGGTCACCGCCGTGCAGGCCGCCCTCGGCTTCGGCAGCGGCAGCCTGTTCGTCGACCTCGGCACCCTCGCCGCGCAGCTGTTCGTCCTGGCCCTGATCACCGGCCTGTGGCGCGGCGTGTTCGCCACCCGCCGCTGGATCCGGCCGTTCCGGGTCCTCCACGGTCTCGCGTACGCCGGCTGGGCCGCGGGCCTCGCGCACGGTCTCGGTGCCGGCCGCACCCCGGCCCACTGGGTCGTCATCGCGTACGCCCTGTGCGCGGCGGCGACCGCCGCGGCGCTGGTCCACCGCTGGACCCGCACGCGACGGAGCGGCCGGAGGCCGGACTGACACGTGCGAACACCGCGTTCCGGCCGAAGGCGCCCCGCCTTCGGCCGGAACGCGTTGCCCGCGCCCGTCCTCGTAGAGCCGGTATAGATCCGCCGTCAAGGATCGAGGGTGTTGCATCCGCCACACGCGGATCGTGCTGACGAACCCCCCTCGAAGCCTTGGAAGGACTGGTCGCGCATGAGGACCGAGACGCACAGCCTCCGCCGACAGAGCGGCGCCGGATCCCCCGGGTACGCGCTGCGCCTTGACGCGGTCGTGAAGGAGTACGGAAAGAGCGGCCGTGGCGTGCGCGCACTGGACGGCGTCTCGGTCGGCATCGAGCGGGGCTCGTTCACGGCCGTCATGGGACCCTCCGGTTCCGGCAAGTCCACGTTCCTGCACTGTGCGGCGGGCCTGGACAAGCCGACCGGTGGCCGCGCGTACATCGGCGACACCGAGCTGGGCGGGATGAACGAGACCCAGCTGACCCGGCTGCGCCGCGAGCGCATCGGCTTCGTCTTCCAGGCGTTCAACCTGATCCCGGCCCTGTCGGTGCGGCAGAACGTGGAGCTTCCGCTGCGCCTGGCCGGCGAGCGCCTGGACCCGCACTGGTTGGAGGAGATCCTGCAGCGGGTCGGCCTGGGGGGCCGTGCCACCCACCGGCCCGCCGAGCTGTCCGGCGGTCAGCAGCAGCGCGTGGCGATCGCCCGCGCCCTGATCACCCGCCCGGACGTGATCTTCGGCGACGAGCCGACCGGCGCCCTCGACACCGTGACCGCCAAGGAGATCCTCGCCCTGCTGCGGTCCTGCGTCGACGATACCGGCCAGACCGTGGTCATGGTCACCCACGACCCGGTCGCCGCCTCGTACGCCGACACCGTCCTCTTCCTCGCCGACGGCCGGATCGTCGACACCATGCACTCCCCGACCGCGGACCGGGTCGCCGACCGCATGACCCACCTGGGAGCGTGGGCCTGATGCTGCGCTATGCCCTGCAGACCCTGCGCGCCCGCAAGGGCGGCTTCATCGGCGCGTTCCTCGCCCTCTTCTGTGCCGCCGCACTGGTCACGGCCTGCGGCATCCTCCTGGAGACCGGTTTGAGGGGCACCATCGGCACCGAGCGGTACGCCGGCGCCCCCGTCATCGTCAGCGGCGACCAGAACGTCCACCAGGTCACCACCAAGGAGAAGAAGGGCAAGACCAAGAAGAAGGAGAAGGCCAAGCCGCTCGGCGAGCGCGTCTGGATCCCCGCCGGCACCACGGCCAAGGTGGCCGCGCTGCCCGGGGTGGAGGCGGCAGTGCCGGAGGTCACCTTCCCCGCGTACGCGGTCACCCCGAAGGGCCAGGTGGTCCCCGGCGTCGACGGCAAGCCCTCGTACGGGCACGCCTGGACCTCGGCGGCCCTGACCCCGTTCACCCTGGCCGAGGGCGCCGCCCCGGTCGGCGCGGACGAGGTCGTCGTCGACCGGGAACTGGCCGGCCGGGCCGGGATCGAGCCCGGCGCCGAGCTGACCGTGCAGTCGACCGGCTCGCCGCGCACCTACCGGGTGACCGGCATCGCGGCACCCGCCGGCGGCGACCTGAAGCAGCAGACCACCCTGTTCTTCTCCGACGCCGAGGCCGAGCGGCTCTCGGGCCGCGAGGGCCAGGTCGCCGCGGTCGGCGTCCTGCCCAAGCCGGGCGTGTCCACGAAGGACCTCGCCGGGCAGGTCAAGCAGGCCCTCGAAGGGACCACCGCGCAGGTGGCCACGGGCGGCGAGCGCGGCCCGGTGGAGTTCCTGGACGCCGCCAAGGCCCGGATCAAGCTGGTCTCCATGGGCGGCGCGATCGGCGGCACCTCGCTGCTCGTCGCGATCCTCGTGGTCGTCGGCACCTTCGCCCTGTCCATCCAGCAGCGCTACCGCGAACTGGCGCTGCTGCGGGCCATCGCCGCGACCCCCAAGCAGGTGCGGCAGCTCATCGGCCGCGAGGCGCTGATCGTCGGCCTCCTCGCCGGTGTGCTCGGATCGGTGACCGGGCTGCCCATCGCCTACTGGCTGCACGGCAAGTTCGTCGGTTTCAAGGCCATCCCGGACACCCTCGAAGTGACGTTCAGCGTCTTCCCGTTCTTCTCCGCCATCGGCGCGGCCCTGCTCGGCGCCTGGGCCGCGGCCCGGATCTCCGCCCGCCGCACCGCCCGGATCAGGCCCGCCGAGGCCCTGTCCGAAGCGGCCATGGAGCAGCGGAACTTCGCCTGGGGCCGGCTCGGCGCCGGCGCGGCCTTCCTGGCCGGTGGCATCGTGCTCCTGGCGGTCCTCGCCGCGCTGCGCACCGAGCCCGCTTCCACGCCGGTCACGTTCCTGTCGGTCGTCGTGCTCGCCGTCGCGGTCTCGCTGCTCGGCCCGCTGATCGCCCGGATCGCGGTCGCCGTCCTCGGCGTGCCGCTGCGGGCCTCCCGGGTCGGCGGCTACCTGGCCACCGCCAACGCCCGCGCCAACACCAAGCGGCTCTCCGCCGCGATCACCCCGCTGGCCCTGCTGATCGGCATGGCCTGCACGGTGTTCTTCGTACAGACCACCATGGGGGCCGCGGCCACCGCCCAGGCGAAGGCCGGCAACAAGGCGGACTGGGTCGTCGGCTCGGCCGGCCCCGGCGTGCCCGCACAGGCGGCGGACTCGCTGCGCCGGGTGCCCGGTGTGACCGCGGTGACCGAGGTGGTCCGCACCTCCGTGCGCGTCGGACTGGAGAAGTACCCGGCGCAGGGCGTGTCCACCGAGGGCCTGACCAGCACCTGGGACCCGGGCGTCACCGGCGGCAGCCTCGACGGCTTCGGCGAGAGGAGCGTCGCGCTCAGCGAGGTCGCCGCCGACAACCTGGGCAAGAAGCCGGGGGACACCCTGAAGCTGACCCTCGGCGACGGTACGGTGACCGAGCTGACGGTGGCCGCGGTGTACGAACGGGGCCTGGGCTTCGGCGACCTGACGATGTCCCACGCGCTGGTCTCGCAGCACGTCGACAACCCGCTGGCCTCCTCGCTGCTGGTCAAGACGGCCGGTGACGGCCGGGCCGGGCGCGGCGAGCTGCAGAAGGCGCTGGGCGGCCTGCCCGGCATCGGCGTCCTGGACCGCGGTCAGGTCGAGGACCTGCAGGCGGAGGTGCAACAGTCCAACGCCGAGGTCAACTACGTGGCGATGGGCCTGATCATCGCCTTCACCGCGATCGCCGTGGTCAACACGCTGGCCATGTCGGTCTCGGACCGCACCCGCGAGTTCGCCCTGCTCCAGCTCGTCGGCACCACCCGGCGCCAGGTGATGGGCATGCTCCGGATCGAGTCGGCGCTGGTGGTGCTGATCTCCGCGGTGCTGGGCACCGGTATCGCCTTCGCGGTGCTGACCGCCTTCAGCATCGGCATGACGGGCTCCGCCTCGCCGGCCGTCGACCCGCTGATGTACCTCGGCGTGCTCGGCTTCGCGGCGCTGCTCGCGGTGCTGGCGACGGTGGTCCCGGGCCGGATGGCCGTGTCCGGCCGCCCCGCGGACGTCATCGGCTCGCGCCAGTAGTCGGCCGCAACGGCCGGAGGGGCGGCCCCCCCCCGGGGCCCGGCCCCCCCCCCGGGGGCCGCCGGCGCGGGGGCGCCGTCGAGGTAGGGCCCCCCCGCCGAGCGGGGCACCCCCCCGCGCCCGTCACT